>NZ_BCBQ01000093.1:0-22315 GCF_001320885.1 Pseudomonas sp. NBRC 111140 | reverse complement strand
AAAGAAAGCGGACGCACTGCCGAGCTGGAGCAGAAGTGGTTCAAGGGCGTGCAGGAGACTGCGGCCGGGCAGTAAGATTTATTGCTGCCTGTACCGGCCTCTTCGTGGATGAACACGCGAGGAGGCCGGTACAGGCTTACAGTGACAGTTCAGCCAGCGCCTGCGCCGCCTGCTCCAGCTCCAATTCGCTGAACACCTGCACCCCAGCCCGCCGCAACAGCGCCGTGGTCACCCCTTCCCCCGCTACCTTCACACCGCTGAACGTGCCGTCATAGGTCAACCGGTTACCACACGAAGGGCTACCCGCCTTCAACACCGCCACGCGGATTCCATGCCGCTGCGCCAGTTCCAGCGCCAGCTGCGCCCCAGCCAGAAACTCGGCACTGACATCGCTGCCCGTCACTGTGAGCACCTGCGCGCCGCCATCGAGCACCGCCCCGCCCTGCCCGCCTGGTATCTCCGCTGGCGGGCGCGGGGTCGGCAAGCCACCGGCTACCTCTGGGCACAAAGCCACAACGCGCCCTTCGGCCTGCCACTGCTGCAACAGGCCCAGGTGCCCACTGGCCCGGCCGTCATAGCGCACCGGCTGCCCCAACAGGCAGGCGCTGACCAGCACCTTGGCCACATCAGAACGGGTCATTGCCACGCCGCCTGAACCAGCCGGTCAACGACAACCGCTCACGCCTAGCCGGCAACACCTCGTGGGGCACTTCGCCGGACAGGAATATCACCAGGCAACCCGCCACTGGCTCCACATCGTGCTCGACACCCTCGGCCAGGAACATGCGCAACTGGCCGCCGTCCTCCGACTGCCACCCCTCGTTCAGGTACAGCACCGCCGAGACCATGCGCCGGTCATCGTCGCGAAAACGGTCCAGGTGCCGGCGATAGAACGCCCCCGGTGGGTACAAGGCAAAATGGCATTCGAAGTCTTCCAGGCCCAGGAACAGGCCCTGGTTGATCGCCAGCCGCAGTTGGTCCATGGCCGCCAGGTACTGGTCGCAGGCCTCGGCCTGCCCCGGGTCGATCCACTGGATCTGGTCGCCGCGTATGGCTTCGCGCACCTCCTGGGTAGCACCACGCCCAACCCCCGCAGGGTTGAGTTCGCCTTCGGCATCACGGCGTCGGCACTCGGCCGCCAGCGCGCGCACCAGTTCGGCAGGCAGAAAGAGCGCCTGCTGGGACCAGCCTTGGGTGGCCAGATCGTCGACGACGGCCGTAACCATCGGGTGTTCAGGGGAGATGTGCATGGCGCGCATCATATCCATTCGCCCTGTCGCCGCACAGCGCCACTTGGCCGAGAAACACGCGCATATCTCGACAAACCAGCGCTGGGCCAAGGACAATAGCCACCTGCCGACAGGAGTCCTGAATGCGCCGTCTGTTTTCCCTGATTCTGCTGATGATCTGCACCACGCCTGTCTGGGCAGACAACCTGGATCAACTGTACAAGGCCGCCGGCTGGCCCGACCAGCGCGCCCACTTCAACGATGCCCTGACCGCCGCCCAGGCGCGCTATCGCAACAGTTTGCCACCCGCCGTGTACCAGGCGCTGGTCAACAACAGCAACCAGCGCTTCCAGGCCCAGGCGGTAGACCGTCGTGCCCAGGCGCAGTTGCGCGCCACCCTGGCCAACCCCTCGCCGGCCCTGGCTTTCTTCCAGTCGCCGCTGGGGCGCAAGGTGGTGGCAGCGGAACTCAAGGCCACTCGCAAGGACGAACTGGCCAAGAATGCCAAGGGCCTGCCGAAGATCCAGGCCAGCGACGACCGCCTGCTGGTCATCGGCCACCTGGCCCAGGCCCTGCCAGCGCGTGAAGCCGGCGCCGAAGTCAGCCTGGCCATCGCCGGCGTGGCAGCCGACAGCCTCAGTTCGATGATCCCCGGCCTGTTCGGTGGCGGCCAGGCCCAGGGCCTGCTCGACGGCCAGCGCCAGCGCCTGATGAACCAGATCGGCGAAGACCTCAACAACACCTTGTTGTACGTCTACCGCGACCTGTCCGACGCCGAGCTGGAAGAATTCGCCACCTTCGCCGAGTCCCCTGACGGCAAGGCCTACTACCAGGCGGCCCTGGCCGCTGTCCGCGCGGGCCTGGCGGTTGGCCAGAGTACCAACGAGCTGAAGTGATCAGCCCAGGCGCTGGTCGATGAAGTCGAAGTAGCGCTGGCGAATGCCCGGCAGCTCGTTGGCCAAGTGGTGACGGGCCTCGGGCAGCATCAGAATTTGCGGCTCGGCAAACTTGGCCTTGAGCACTTCAAGGTTGTAGGGCCAATCCACCGTGCCATCGGCCTCCCCCTGCACGATCAACGGCCGCCGCGAACTGCGTGGCGCGGCCTCTATGCGTTTGACCCATGCGATCAGTGCCCCCACCCAGGCGGTTGGCAGGCGGCGCGGTTGCAGCGGGTCGGCCTCCAGAAACGGCAGGAAGGCCGGGTCGTTGGTGTTCTCGCTGAAGCGGCGCTCGATGCCGCTCACAAAGTGACGCAACACCCGATAACTCAATTTCGACCAGCGCCAGGAACAGGGCCGTACCAACGGTGCCAAGAGGATGACCTGGCCATCGATGGGGCTGCGCGCGCCTTGGTGCAGCAGGTGGTCCACGGCAATGGCGCCACCGGTGCTCTGCCCGCACAGGTGCCACGGGCGCGGCAGTTGCAGCGCCCGTGCCTGTTCGAACAACACCTCCAGCACCTGCTGGTAAACCGCAAAATCACTGATGCTGGCCCGCTCGCCACTGGACAGGCCATGACCGGGCAGGTCACAGCTGATCACAGCGAAACCCTGTTTGAGTGCCCATTCGATCACATGCCGGTAGAGGCCCATATGGTCGTAATAACCGTGCAACAGGAACAGCGTTGCGATGGGCTGCTCGGGTAACCAGGCCTGCCCGACCAGGTCGAACCCCGCCGCCTGGAAGCCGCCCAGCCAGCTGTGTGCCGACAGGTCCAGGCCGTAGAAGCGCTGGTATCCCTGGGCCTCGGCCGTTAACGGCTGGCAAGCGGTCAACGGTGCCAGGCAGGTGCGCAGGTGGTCGGGTTGAAAAGCAGCGGGCATCGGGTACATCCACATTGACGCAAGTATTGATCCGGAATCTTCAGCTCTGGCCGGCGTCATGGCAAGCTTGCTCACCTCGAACAACCAGCACCGATCTGGTTGTCGGATTACTGCCTTGCTCAAATCTGGAAATTTGCGCGATCACTGTGGGAGCGGGCTTGCCCGCGAACACGGGCATAGCCCGTGCCATCCACCGCGTAGTCTGCTTCGCGGGCAAGCCCGCTCCCACAAAGGTCCACCGACGCTTCATGAGTAGCCGAATCATCAAACCGTTGTGCACGGTGCTTGCCCTAGTGGTCGGCGTTGCCATCCTCTGGCAGGCCTACACCACCTTCCAGGCCCGCTACCTGCGCCCGTTCGACAACCAGACCACCCTGTTCGACGGCAGCCAACTGCACCTGCCCCCAGAACTGGCCGGCCCAGGCCCGATCCGCGTGGTGCACTTCTGGGACCCCGCCTGCCCGTGCAACGTCGGCAACCAGCAGCACCTGGGCGACCTGGTCAGCCAGTTCGCCGGCCAGGGCGTCACCTTCCATGTGCTGCAAAAGCCCGGCAGCCACGGCCAGTTGCCCGCCAACCTCTCCGCCCTCAAGCCGCTCGCCAGCCTGCCCGGCAGCGAACACCTGCCCGCCTCCCCGGCCGTGGCTATCTGGGACCGGCAAGGGCGCCTGGCCTACTTCGGCCCCTACAGCGAAGGTGCGGTGTGCAATGCCAGCAACAGCTTCATCGAGCCCATCCTCAAGGCCTTGCTCGATGGCCGCCAGGTCAGCGCCTCCAATACCCTGGCAGTGGGTTGCTACTGCCCTTGGGCGGGCTGACGTACCCGCGCCGGGTTACCCACCACCGTCGCACCCGCCGGCACATCCCGGGTCACCACACTCCCAGCACCCACCACGGCATTGTCGCCAATGGTCACCCCCGGCAGGATGATCGCCGCGCCGCCGATCCACACGTTGTTGCCGATGGTCACCGGTCGCCCGCTCTCCAACCCGCTGCGCCGCAAGTCAGGGTCGAGAGGATGGTCGGCGGTGTAGATCTGCACGTTAGGGCCGATCTGGCAGTCGTCGCCGATGCGCACCGGTACCACGTCGAGGATCACGCAGTTGAAGTTCATGAAGGTATTGCGGCCAACACTGATGTTGTAGCCATAGTCGCAATAGAACGGCGGGCGGATCACCGCGCCTTCACCCACCTGGCCAAAGTGCTCCAGCAGCAGCCCGTGGCGCGCATCGTTGAGCAGTTCGACACTGTTGTTGTAACGGTGCATCCAGTGCTTGTTGGCGATCTGCTCGGCCTGCAGCTCGGGGCAGCCGGCGTGGTAGAGCTGGCCTGTAAGCATCTTCTGTTTTTCGCTGAGTGACATGGAATCTCCTTCCCGGGGGCTATGCTCTGTTCGCGAATCCGCCGATGATCGGACCACATTTTCCGCTTGAACGCACAAGGAGCTTGCATGAAGCGCAGCCTGACCCTGCTGGCCATGGTGGTTGCCGTGGCCGCCGGCGCCGGTTACTGGTACGTACAGGGCAAGCTACCGCAACGCGAAGGCGAGGTAGCCATTGCCGGCCTGCAAGCACCGGTCAGCGTGCGCTACGATGCCCGCGGCGTGCCGCACCTGCAGGCCCAGAGCGAGCCGGACCTGTACCGTGCGCTGGGCTACGTGCATGCCCAGGACCGGCTGTTCCAGATGGAAATCCTGCGTCGCCTGGCCCGTGGCGAGCTGGCCGAGGTGCTGGGCGACAAGCTGCTGCCCACCGATACCCTGTTCCGCAGCCTGCGCATTCGCGAACAGGCCGCCCTGATGGCCAAGCAACAGGACCCGCAGTCGCCGGCATGGCAAGCCCTGCAAGCGTACCTCGACGGGGTCAACAACTGGCAAGCCAGTCACCCCAAGCCCATGGAATTCGACCTGCTCGGTATCACCCCGCGCCCGTTCACCGCCGAAGACACCCTGAGCGTCGCCGGCTACCTGGCCTACAGTTTTGCTGCCGCGTTCCGCACCGAGCCTGCGCTGACCTACATCCGCGACCAGCTGGGCCCTGAATACCTGAAAATATTCGACCTAGGCTGGCAACCCGAGGGCGCTCTGGGCACGCCGCTGGCCGCCGCCGACTGGCACGGCCTTGAAGCCCTCGCCCGCCTCAGTCATGAGGCACTGGGCGACGCCGGTATCCCGCAGTTCGAAGGCAGCAACGCCTGGGCGGTAGCGGGTAACCGCACCCGCAGTGGCAAGACGTTGCTGGCCGGCGACCCGCACATCAGCTTCGCGGTACCAGCCGTGTGGTACGAGGCCGAGCTGTCAGCGCCCGGCTTCAACCTGTATGGCTACTTCCAGGCGCTCAACCCGTTTGCGCTGCTCGGTCATAACCGTGACTTCGGCTGGAGCCTGACCATGTTCCAGAACGATGACGTCGACCTGATCGCCGAGCGCACCAACCCGGCCGACGCCAACCAAGTAATGATCGATGGCCGATGGCAGACGCTCGAAAAGACCGAGCAGCAAATCGCCGTCAAAGGCGAAGCGCCGGTCACCATCAACTTGCGCCGCTCGCCCCATGGCCCGATCGTCAACGACGTACTGGGCAGCACTACCGGCCCCACGCCCATCGCCATGTGGTGGGCATTTCTGGAAACCGAAAACCCGATCCTCGACGGCTTCTATCAGCTCAACCGCGCCGACACCCTGGGCAAGATGCGCGAGGCCGCCGCCAAGGTCCACGCCCCTGGGCTTAACTTTGTCTGGGCCAATGCCCGTGGCGATATCGGCTGGTGGGCGGCGGCAAAGCTACCGATCCGTCCCGACGGCGTCGACCCCGCGTTCATCCTCGACGGCGCCAGCGTGCAGGCGGACAAGCTTGGTTTCTACCCCTTCAGCGTCAACCCGCAACAGGAGAACCCAGCGCGCGGCTACATCGTTTCGGCCAACTACCAGCCGCCAGCGGCGGTGCCGATACCGGGTTACTACAACTTGCCCGACCGTGGCCGCCAGCTCGATCGGCACCTGGCCAACCCCGAGGTGAAATGGGACACCCAGAACAGCCAGGCACTGCAGTTGGACACTGCCAGCGACTACGGCCCGCGCACCCTTGCCCCGTTGCTGGCAACCCTGCGCGCAGTGGCCGAAGGTGACGAACAGAAGGAGCTGGTTGAGCAACTGGCGGCCTGGGCGGGCGACTACCCGCTGGACTCGACCAGCGCCACGCTGTTCAACCAGTTCCTCTACGAACTGGCCTTCGCAGCCCTGCATGACGAGCTGGGCGACACCTGGTTCCCGGTGCTGATAAGCACCCGCGCCATTGACGCCGCCCTGCCACGCCTGGCAGTGGATGCAGACTCACCCTGGTGGAACACCCGTGGTGGCAACCTGCGTACCGACCGTACAGCCGTTGTGCGCACGGCTTGGCAGAACAGCTTGAAACACCTGCGTGACACCCTGGGCAGCGACCCGGTCAGCTGGCAGTGGGGCAAGGCCCATACCCTGACCCACAACCATCCGCTTGGGGTGAAAAAGCCGCTGAACCTGTTGTTCAACGTCGGCCCCTTCGCTGCACCCGGCACCCATGAAGTGCCGAACAACCTCTCGGCGAAGATCGGCCCGGCGCCATGGCCGGTTAACTATGGGCCATCGACACGGCGGCTGGTCGACTTTGCCGATGCCGGACAGGCGCTGACCAGCAACCCGGTAGGGCAGAGCGGCGTGCCGTTCGACCGGCATTATGCGGACCAGGCCGAGGGGTATGTGCAGGGGCAGTATCAGCGTGCACAGATGGGGGTGATTCCGGCGCAAAGTACCTTGCGATTAGTACCAGGCGAATGACCGAGAAGGGCTGCACAGCAGCCCCAATCACACCGTCAACCCTGCCACTTGCCCCCTTCGACGATCACGCTTTCCGGCTTGGTGTCATCGCTCAGTTCCTTGCGCACATACTGGTCATACAGCTTCAGCAAGAACTTCTCTTCCCCCAGTTTGGCCAACTCGGCATTCACCCAGTCTCGCAGCTCGGTGTTGCCCTTCTTCACCGCCGGCGCAATCGGCGCTTCGTCACCCAGCAGCTCAGGCAGCACGCGGTAACCCGGGTTCTGCTTGGCCCAGCTGAACAGGATCAGGTTGTCCTGGGCATAGGCATCGCCACGGCCGGTGGCCAGGGCTTGCAGCGATTCGCTGTTCTTCTCGAACTTGAGCAGCTTCCAGTCGGGATGATTTTTGGTCAGCCAGATATCGGCCGTGGTGCCGGTGGTCACGATGATGGTCTTGTCGGCCAGGTCGTCGAGCTTCTGCACCGGGCTGCCATCCGCCACGATGGCCTGCACGGCAACGCGCAGGTTGGGGTTGGTGAAGTCCACCGCTTCCTTGCGCTCCGGGGTCACGGTCATGTTGGCGAGGATCAGGTCGACCTTGTCGCTCTGCAGGAACGGAATACGGCTGGCCGGTTCCACGGCAACGAACTCGACCTTGTTTTCATCGCCCAGCAGGTCCTTGGCCAGGCGCCGGCCAATGTCGGTGTCAAAGCCCACATAGCGGCCTTTCTCATCGACGAAGCCGAACGGCGGCTTGTCGGTGAACACGCCGACAATCAGCTTGTCGCGGGCCTTGATGGTTTCCAGGTAGCTGGTGGCTGGCGATGCCGCCGCCGGCTTGGGCGGTTCGTCGGCCTTGTTGCAGCCGGCCAGCAAGGCCAGGCCGAACAACGGTGCCAGCAGTTTGGTGAGGTTGGCAGTTTTCATGACAGTTCCTTGTGCAATGTCTTTGGCAGGCTTTCTACGAAGGAGAATTTCTCCAGGAACTGCTGCGCGCGTGCGGTCCGCGGTCGGGTGAAGAAGCTCTCGGGGTCACCCTGTTCAAGGACCCTGCCGGCCTCCATGAACACGATGCGGTCGGCCACCGCGCGAGCGAAGGCCATTTCGTGGGTAACGATGAGCAAGGTCATGCCGTCGCGGGCCAGGCCCTGAATTACCTGCAGCACCTCCTTGACCATTTCTGGGTCGAGGGCAGCGGTAACTTCGTCGAACAGCATCACCTCGGGGTTCATGCACAACGCGCGCACGATGGCGATGCGCTGTTGCTGGCCCCCGGACAATTGCCGGGGGAACGCGTCGCGCTTGTCCAGCAGGCCGACCCGCGCCAGCAGCGCCTCGGCCTGGGCCTGGGCTTCGGCCCGCTCGCGCTTTTGCACTTTCAGCGGGCCCAGCAGCAGGTTGTCGATCACGCTCATATGGCCGAACAGGTGGTAGCTCTGGAACACCATGCCGACCCGCTGGCGGATGGCGCGCCAGTCGGTGTGCGGGGCGAGCAATTCTTGCCCGGCCAGGCGCAGGTGCCCGCTGTGGGCCTGCTCAAGGCCGTTGAGGCAGCGCAGCAGCGTGCTTTTGCCACAGCCACTGGGGCCGAGGATGACCACCACTTCACCGGCCGCCACCTGCAGGTCGACGTCCTTGAGCACCTGGTGCTCGCCAAAAAACTTGTTGAAACCCTGGAATTCGATCAGTGCGCTCATGAGTGTGCCCAGCGGCGTTCCAGCACGCGCGAAGCGGCGGACAGCGGATAACAAACGATGAAGAAGAACAGGAACAAGGCGCCATAGATCAGCACCGATTCGTAGGTGCGTTCGATGATCTGCTGACCGGCCTTGATCACCTCGACCACGCCGATCAGCACCGCCAGCGAGCTGGTCTTGATGATCCGCGTGTAGATGTTGATGGTGGGCGGGGTCATGCGCTTGAGCGCCTGCGGCAGCAGCACGTAGCCATACAGCTGCCACCCCGCCAGGCCGATCGACAGCCCGGCTTCGCGCTGGCCGCGCGGCACCGAACGCAGCGCACCGCGTACCACCTCGCCCACCTCGCTCGCGCCCCACAGGGCCAGTACCAGCACCGCGCACCAGAAGCTGGGGATGCTCAGGGCAAAGAAGATCGGCAGGCCGAAGAACACCAGGTACAACCAGACCAGCACCGGGATGGCGCGAAACAACTCAAGGTACACCTGCAAGGCGATGTTCAGGGCACGGTTGCCCAGGGTTGCCAGCACGCCGTACAGCACGCCACCCAGCGTTGCGAAGAGGATGCCCAGTGCCGAGATGGCCAGGGTCTGCGCGGCGCCGCCGGCCAGCTGCGGCAGCGCCTGCAGCAACAGGTCAAACGCCGAACTGGCCATGTTGCAGCCTCCTTTCCACGTAGCGCAGCAGCAACGACAGCGGCAGGAACAGCAATACACAGAGCAGGGTCAGCACGGTGAGCATTTCGTAGGTCTTGTAGTACAGCGCGATGTAGTTTTTGGTGGTGTAGAGGATTTCCGGCACGGCCACCGCCGACACCACGGTGGTTTCCTTGAGCAGGAAGATGAAGTTGGCGAACAGTGCCGGCAGGCTGAGGATACCGGCCTGGGGCAGCACCACATGGCGCAGCAGTTGGCCCTCGGACAAGCCGATGGAGCGCCCAGACTCCAGCTGCGCACGCGGCACCGCTTCGATGCCGGCCCGTAACACCTCGGTGAGGTAGGCACCGCCCATGAAGGTCATGGTGATGATCGCCGCGGAAAAACCGGAAATCTTCAGGCCCAGGCTTGGCAAGGCGAAGTAGACGAAGAACAGTTGGATCAGCAGCGGCGTGTTGCGCGCCAGCTCCACGTAGGCTTTGACCAGGCGCCACAGGTAGGGCGTGCGCAGGACAAGGAGCGTGGCGTTGACCAGGGCGACCAAGAGCGAGGTGGCGATGGCGATCATGCCGACCTGCAAAGTCACGCCCACGGCCTTGAGAAAGGCGGGTAGCGTGCTGAGGATGAATGCGATGTCGAGGGTCATGGGTAGAGCAAGTCTGCAGGGTGCGCGGGGGCACAATGAATAGACTCTAATGATCTAAAAATTTTTTAATAAATACCTTTATTGCATATGCATAGTACAGGCATAGACGCCCTTTGTAGGCGCGGCCTTGTGTCGCGAAAGCGCCGCAAAGCGGCCCCGGCAATAGCAGGTGAATTGCAAAAATCCTGGGGGCGCTCCGCCCCCCCTTTCGCGACACAAGGCCGCTCCTACAGGGGATCGCTTCTCCCCAAAATGCATGTCAAAGAAATAAAGACGCCGACTCATATGAGTCGGCGTCAGGTCATGCAAGGGAATGCAACTGCATCAGAACGCTGGCAGCACCGCACCCTGGTACTTCTTGGCGATGAATGCCTTCACTTCCGGGCTGGTCAGGGCCTTGGCCAGTTTCTGGATGGCTTCGCTGTCCTTGTTGTCCGGGCGGGCAACCAGGAAGTTCACGTATGGCGAATCGGCACCTTCGATCACCAGCGCATCCTTGGCCGGGTTCAGGCCGGCTTCCAGGGCGTAGTTGGTGTTGATCATGTCCAGGTCAACCTGGTCCAGCACGCGCGGCAGCATGGCCGACTCAAGCTCGCGGAACTTCAGCTTCTTCGGGTTCTCGGCAATGTCCTTGGGGGTGGCCAGGGCATTTTTCGGGTCTTTCAGGGTGATCAGGCCAGCCTTCTGCAGCAGGATCAGGGCGCGGCCGCTGTTGCTGCCTTCGTTAGGGATGGCAACAGTGGCGCCTTCCTTCAGCTCGGACAGGTTCTTGATCTTCTTGGAGTAGCCACCGAAGGGTTCGACGTGCACGCCGACCACGGTTTCCAGGTGGGTGCCTTTACCTTCGTTGAAGCTTTTCAGGTACGGCAGGGTCTGGAAGTAGTTGGCGTCCAGGCGCTTCTGGTCCACTTGTACGTTTGGCTGCACGTAATCGGTGAAGACCTTGATCTGCAGGTCCACACCTTCTTTTGCCAGGGTCGGCTTGATCAGCTCAAGGATTTCGGCGTGCGGAACCGGGGTAGCGGCAACCACCAGTTTCTCGGCAGCGGCGGCCAGGCCGGAGAACGACAGGGCAGCAGCCAGGGCAGTGGTCAGCAGGGTCTTCTTCATGGTGGTCCTTGTTCTGAATCTGGGCCATCGACGATGGCGAATCGGGTGCCCAACCGGTTCACCAGTGGGCGTGAGGCGGACAATACCTAGATTTTTTATTCCGTAACAATATCTTTTACTTAGCTGCTTATTCCAAAAACAAACTGCCACCAGCCACTTTGCTTATGAGCGATGTCTAGCGCGCGGGATTGGCCAGGTCGAGGTCCTCCGGCAGGATCTCTGCGCCGTCATTCACCAGCAAGGCAAAGTGGATCACGTTCTCCAGCTCGCGGGTGTTGCCTGGCCAGAAATGCGCTTCCAGCACCTGCTGCGCCGCCTCGCTCACCAACGGCACGGGCCGCTGCAGGCGCACGCTGTAAATGCCCACGAAGTACTCGGCCAGCGGCAGGATGTCGCCCGGCCGTTCACGCAGCGGCGGCAGTTCCAGCGCCCCCTCGCGCAGGTACTGGTACAGGCGCTCGTTGAAGCGCCCCGCACGTACCACGCGCGCCAGGTCGATGCTGGTCGCGGCGACCAGGCGCACATCCACTGGCTGTGGCTGCTGCGCGCCAACCCGGGTGACCTCACGGTTTTCCAGTGCGGCCAGCAACTTGCCCTGGATGGCCAGCGGCAAGTCGGCAATCTCGTCCAGGTACAGCGTGCCGCCATTGGCCGAGCCAAACCAGCCGGCGCGGCTGCTGGCTGTGCCGCCATGACTGCCGGCGCTATAGCCGAACAATTCGGCATCGGCGTAGGTGGGGCTGATGGCCGCGCAGTTGACCGACACGAACAGCCCGCCACGGTCGCTGGCACGGTGGATCTGCCGGGCCAGCAGCTCCTTGCCGGTGCCGGTTTCGCCACGGATCAGCACCGGCACAGGTTGTGGCGCCAGGCGCTCAAGGTCCTCGCGCAGCTGCTGCGAGCGCGGGTCGATGAACACCAGCGCCTTGGCACGAATGCTCAGCGGGCTCTTGTCCAGCTCGGGGAAGGTCAGCAGCGGCTGGCCAAACGGGTTTTGAAAAGTCATGACGAACTCCCGCCCCAGGCCTGCAATGGCCGGGCGTCAGGCAAACGGTAAACAGTAAGGGTGATCAGGCGCGGCGCAGTGCGCGCTGCTCTACCCGGCTCTGCAAGCGATACAAGTAGGCGAAGCCTTGTTCCCAGCGCTCATGGCCGGACTTGACGTTGATGTGCCCGGCATTGCTCAGCAACCCCGCTTCGGCGCCCCATGCCTGGGCCAGGTACAGCGCCCGCGGTACGTTCACGGCCGGGTCGTTGTCCGAGCTGACGACCTGGCTGGGGAACGGCAATGCATCGGTCGGGATCGGCGCAAAGTTGCGCAGGGCTGGCGCGCAGGTGGGCCGCTCGACGTCTGCCGGCGCCACCAACAGTGCACCACGCACCCGCCGCAGCAAGGCCGGCCTGGCTTGCGCAGCCCAATGGGCGACAGTGATGCAGCCCAGGCTGTGGGCGATCAGGATCACCGGTGAGCGCTCGGCGGCAATTGCCTGCTCCAGCGCCTGCACCCAATCCTGCCGCTGCGGGGTGAGCCAGTCGTGTTGCTCCACCCGGGCACTGTTAGGCAGGGTGCGCTGCCAGTGACTTTGCCAATGGTTGTCTGGCGATCCTTGCCAGCCCGGCACAATCAGGTAACGAATCGACTCATTGCGCATGGGGACGCCTCCAGTAAGTTTGCGTGCTTGGAGACAAGTATAGGGAGGGAGTTATATTCGTAAAGGAATAAGAAGCTATTTATTAATAACCAAAAACCAATTCCTGCGACAGGGCCCTCACAGGCAAAAAAAAGGGCCAACCCCTGCCAAGAGATGTGGCCCATAAGCACTTGCCTGAAGAGGTGTGCCGGGTATCAACGTGCGGTAATCACCGCCAGCTTGCTGATCCCCGCGCGTTCGATGGCCGCCATGGCCCGTGCCACTTCGCCGTAGTTCACGCCGTCATCGGCCTGCAGCTGCACGCGCACGTCCGCGTCCTTGTCCTTGGCGGCCTTGAGATTGGTTTCCAGCAGATCGGGCTGGATCTGGTCCTTGTTGATGAACAGCTTGCCCTCGCCATCGATGCTGACCACCAGCGGGTCCTTCTGCTCCACCGGGGCCACGGCCTCGGTCTTGGGCAGGTTGATGGGAATGGCGTTGGTCAGCAGCGGCGCGGTGACGATGAACACCACCAGCAGCACCAGCATGACGTCCACCAGGGGCGTGACGTTGATTTCACTGAGGACTTCGTCGCTGTCCTGGGTCGAAAAGGCCATATCAGGACGCCTCCTTCACTGGCTGGGTGAAACCGGCCTGGGCTTTTTGCACAGCAGGGTGCACCAGCACGCGGAAGGCACTCTTCTGCGCCAGGCTGTAGAAGTCGTGGGCGAAGTCATCGAGGTCGGCGGCGGTCAGCTTGAGGCGCCGCAGGAAGTAGTTGTAAACCAGCACGGCCGGTACCGCGACGGCGATACCCACACCGGTCGCCACCAGTGCCGCACCGATAGGTCCGGCGACGGTTTCCAGGCTGGCGGAGCCGGCCGCGCTGATGCCCTTGAGCGCTTCCATGATGCCCCACACGGTGCCGAACAGGCCGATGAAGGGCGAGGTGCTGCCGATACTGGCGACCACCGCCAGGCCGGTTTCCAGCGAGCGGCGCTCACGCACGATCTGCTGGCGCAGGGCGCGCTCCAGGCGGTCCTGGTGGTTGATCGCATGGCTCAGGTCGTTGGCCTGAGTGTCGCCAACGGCGATGGCAGCGTAGCCAGACTGGGCCACACGGGCAGCCGGGCCGGGCAGCTCATGGCTGAGCTCGGCGGCCGAGTCCAGGCTGGAGGCAGCCCAGAACTGCTGGTGGAAGCGCTTGTCCTGGTTCTTCAACCGCACGAACTGCGCGACCTTGACCAGGGCCAGGCCCCAGGTGACGACAGAAAAACCGACCAGCAGCCAGATGACTGCGCTTTCAACGGATTCGAGGGGGGATGCCAGCAGGCTCATGATGATGTCTTCCTGTGTTCTGCGAAAAAGTTAGCGAAGCTTGAAATCGATCGGCACGCTGACCCAGCCGGTCTGGGCCACATCACCCTGCTTGGCGGGCACGAAGGTCCAGCGCTTCACCGCGGCCAGCGCGGCGGCGTCGAGGGCGTCACGGCCGCTGCTCTTCTGAACCTGGATCTGCCCAGGCTTGCCGCTGGGCAGCACTTCGACACGCAACAGCACGGTGCCCTCCCAGCCACGGCGCTGAGCCATCTGCGGGTACTCCGGCGCCGGGTTCTTCAGGTACGCGGCGTTGGCCGATGCCGGGGTTATCGGGGCCGGCGCGGGTGGTGCGGGCGCAGGCGGTGCCGGGGCCGCCACTGGCGCGGGTGGTGGTGCTTCAACCGGCTTGGGCTGTGGCTTGGGCGCTTGCTTGACCACAGGCTTTGGCACGGGCTTCGGTTTGGGTTTGGGCTTGGCGGCCAGTTCGTCGACGACCGGTGGCGGCGGCGGTGGCTCGACCACGGGAGGCGCGGGCGCAGGCGGCGGAGGCTCGACCACAGGCGGTGCGGGTGCCGCGAACTCGATGGTCATGGGCGGCACCTGTGGCGGCACAACCGGCAGTTCGGGCGTGGGCGCCTGGCTGACCCAGTACGCGGCGGCGCCATGCAGGGCCAGCACCAGCAGGCCCAACACCAGCTTGTCGCGGCGCTTGAGCCCGCTCACAGGCGTGCGTTGCAGGCGCAGCTGGCCAAGCGGCAGGCGAAGCGTGCGTCCAAGCTCGACCAGGTCGCCTGGGGCCGGGCGCCATGGCTGGTCGTAGGCCCTGACGGCCGATTGGACATTACCCATTGATCAAACTCCTGGGGTCTCGATTCAGGTGTGTGGCTGAATCATCGGGGCCAGAGGCTTATCTCTTAAAGTAATGTTTAAAATTATGGTTAGAACTTAATTGAATATTGTTTCTGAAGGATCGCGTGAAAGCCACGGATTGCGCGGGCTGTGGCATTCATGGCTAAAGGCTATGCATTGGGGGCATGCAAAATATTCGCGTAAGGCATGAGATTGCCGCGAGGGCTGCGCCCTCGATCGCGACGCAAGGCCGCTCCTACAAAGGACTCGCGCCCCTCGGACCTTACGCGAATCCCTTGTAGGAGCGGCCTTGTGTCGCGATGGGCTGCAAAGCAGCCCCGGCAATCCGACAGGCATAAAAAAACCCGGGACCAAGCCCGGGCTCTTAATCATCAAGGGCAGATCAGATATCCGCCACCTTCTGCCAAACCTTCGGCCGGAAGAACAACGTCTCCCCACGCGCCAAGCCGGTCAGGCTGTCATGGTCCTTGACCACTTCGGCCTCGATCAGCTCGCTCTGCCCTTCCACCTTCAAAGTCACCCGCGTGGTCGCGCCCAACGGCCGGATGTCCCGCACCTCGGCCGCATGGTGCCCTTCGGTCTCATGCCGCGACAGCGACACCTCGTGCGGACGGAACAGCACGTGGTGGCCTTCGCTCAGTGCCAGGCGGTTGGAATCGCCGAGGAAGTGGTAGACGAAATCGTTGGCTGGCTTCTCGTACACCTCGCCCGGCGAACCGATCTGCTCGATCACGCCCTTGTTCATCACCACGATGCGGTCAGCCACTTCCATGGCTTCTTCCTGGTCGTGAGTCACGAACACCGAGGTCAGGTTGATATCCTCGTGCAACCGCGCCAGCCAGCGGCGCAGCTCCTTGCGCACCTTGGCATCCAGCGCACCGAACGGCTCGTCCAGCAGCAGCACCTTGGGCTCCACCGCCAGGGCGCGGGCCAGGGCGATACGCTGACGCTGGCCGCCAGACAGCTGCTCGGGGTAGCGATCGGACAACCAGTCCAACTGCACCATGTTCAGCAGCTCGTGCACCTTCTCGGCGATCTTGCTCTCGCTCGGGCGCTCGCCCTTGGGCTTCATGCGCAGGCCGAAGGCGACGTTGTCGAACACGCTCATATGGCGGAACAGCGCATAGTGCTGGAACACGAACCCGACGTTACGGTCACGCACGTCATGGCCAGACACGTCCTCGCCATGGAACACGATGTTGCCCTGGTCCGGGGTTTCCAGGCCGGCGATGATGCGCAGCAGCGTGGTTTTGCCGCAGCCGGACGGGCCGAGCAAGGCCACCAGCTCGCCGCTGTTGATGTCCAGGTTGATGTTGTTCAGGGCCTGGAAGCTGTTGAAGCGCTTGCTGACATTACGAACTTCGATCGACATGAATCATTCCTCCGCGGCGCTGTGGCGCAGGCGGTTAATACGGTTCTCGCTCCACTGCTTGAGCAGCAGGATGAAGAGCGCCAGGATCAGCAACAGGCTGGCCACGCTGAAGGCCGCCACGTGGTTGTACTCGTTGTAGAGGATCTCTACGTGCAGCGGCAAGGTGTTGGTCACGCCGCGAATGTGGCCGGACACCACCGACACCGCGCCGAACTCGCCCATGGCCCGTGCAGTACAAAGCACCACGCCGTAGATCAAGCCCCATTTGATATTCGGCAAAGTCACGTGCCAGAACATCTGCCAGCCATTGGCGCCGAGCAGGCGCGCGGCCTCCTCTTCTTGCGTGCCCTGCTCCTGCATCAGCGGGATCAGCTCACGGGCCACGAACGGTACGGTGACGAAAATGGTCGCCAGGACGATGCCCGGCAGGGCGAACACGATCTGGATGTCGTGGTCCTGCAGCCACGGCCCGAACAGGCCTTGCGCGCCGAACATCAGCACGTAGACCAGGCCGGCGATTACCGGCGACACCGAGAACGGCAGGTCGATCAGGGTGACCAGGATACTCTTGCCACGGAAGGTGTACTTGCTCACGCACCACGCGGCGCTGACACCGAACACCAGGTTCAGCGGCACCGAAATCACCACGGCGAGCAGGGTCAGCTTCAGCGCCGACAAGGCATCAGGCTCGAAGATCGCCTCGAAGAAGGTGCCAAAACCGTTCTTCAGCGCCTGCGACACCACGATCACCAGCGGCAGCAACAGGAACAGTGCGAACACCAACCAGCCAAGGCCGATCAGAATGCGTCGCGAAGTAGCGCTGCCTCGGCGGGCGGCGTTGGCGGCGGCGCTTGTACTCAGGGATGAACTGGACATGCCGGCCTCCTTCAAGGGGTTTCGATGCGGCGCTGCAGCAAGTTGATCAGCAGCAGCAGGATGAAGGAAACCACCAGCATCAGCACGCCGATGGCGGTCGCGCCGGTGTAGTCGTACTGGTCGAGCTTGACCATGATCAGCAGCGGCAGGATTTCGGTCTTCATCGGCATGTTGCCGGCAATGAAGATCACCGAGCCATATTCGCCCACGCCACGGGCGAAGGCCAGGGCAAAGCCGGTGAGCCAGGCCGGTAGCAGGGCCGGCGCCAGAATATGACGGAACACCTGCAGCGGCTTGGCCCCCAGGCAGGCAGCGGCCTCTTCCACTTCACGCGGGATGTCGGCCAGTACCGGCTGCACCGTGCGCACCACGAACGGCAGGGTGACGAAGGTCAGCGCCAGGGTGATGCCCAGCGGGGTGTAGGCGATCTTGAAGCCCAGGTCGGTGGCGAACTGGCCGACCCAGCCCGCAGGCGCGTACAGGGCGGTCAGGGCAATACCGGCAACGGCGGTAGGCAGGGCGAACGGCAGGTCGATCATCGCGTCGATGATCTTGCGCCCGGGGAAGGTGTAGCGCACCAGTACCCAGGCCAGCAGGGTACCGATCACACCATTGATGATGGCGGCGAACAGGGCGGTGCCGAAACTCAGCTTGAGCGCGGCGATTACCCGCGGTGCGCTGATGATGTTCCAGAACTGCTCCCAGGTCAGCTGCGAGGCATGAATGAACATGGCCGCCAGCGGTATCAGCACGATCAGGCTGAGGTACACCAAGGTGTAGCCCAGCGTCAGCCCGAAGCCGGGTATGACGGGGGAAATACGACGTGACATAAGTATCCCTGGTTGAACGCACGAAGCCCGGAATCAATCCCGGGCCGGTGCAAGACTCTGAATCCCGGGGCTGCGTTGCAGCCCAATCGCGACGCAAGACCGCCCCCACAGGAGATTGCGGTTCCTTGTGGGAGCGGCCTTGTGTCGCGATTGGGCCGCAACACGGCCCCGCTTTTCCCTGGCGTTTACTGTGCCTGATAGATCTGGTCGAACACACCGCCATCATTGAAGAATTTGGGCTGTGCAGTTTTCCAGCCACCGAAGTCCTTGTCGATGGTTACCAGGTCCAGTTTCGGGAACTGCTTGCCAAACTCCGCAGCGACTTTCTCGTCACGCGGGCGGTAGAAGTTCTCGGCGGCAATCTTCTGCCCAGCCGGGCTGTACAGGTGCTTGAGGTATTCGGTGGCAATCTCGGTATTGCCTTTCTTCTCGGCGTTCTTGTCCACCACCGCCACAGGCGGCTCGGCCAGGATCGACAGCGACGGCACGACGATGTCGAACTTGTCGGCGCCACCGTCTTCCTTCAGCGCCAGGAAGGCTTCGTTTTCCCAAGCCAGCAATACGTCGCCCTGGCCGTTGTTGACGAAGGTGATGGTCGAGCCACGGGCGCCGGTATCCAGCACCGGTACATGCTTGAACAGCTCCTGTACGTACTCCTTGGCCTTTTCTTCGCTACCGCCGGCTTTCAGGCCATAGGCCCAGGCCGCCAGGAAGTTCCAGCGCGCACCGCCGGAGGTTTTCGGGTTGGGGGTGATGACCGAGACGTCCTTCTTGATCAGGTCGCCCCAGTCCTTGATGCCTTTCGGGTTGCCCTTGCGCACCAGGAACACGATGGTCGAGGTGTACGGGGTGCTGGCGTCCGGCAGGCGGGTCTGCCAGTTGTCCGGCAGGGTCTTGCCGAGCTTGGCTACTTCGTCGATGTCGCCGGCCAGGGCCAGGGTCACCACGTCGGCGCGCAGGCCGTCGATCACCGCACGGGCCTGCTTGCCCGAACCGCCATGGGATTGCTGGATCTTCACCTTGTCGCCCGGGTGGGCCTGCTGCCAGTGCTTGATGAACTCGGCGTTGTACTGCTGGTACAGCTCGCGGGTCGGGTCGTAGGACACGTTCAGCAGTTCGTAGTCCTTGGCGATGGCGGAACCGGCAAAAACAGCACTGGCCAGGGCGGCGAGCGCATAACGGCGGATGGACATGGTGAAGCTCCCGATTGGCATTTTTCTAATTTTGGATGTGAGGCGCGATCAGCTGGGCTTGTTGCCCGGCTGTTGCAGGCGGAACTTCTCCTTGCGCTCGATCTGTACGACCTGAGCGTTGTGCACAGTGATCTCCACCGCACCAAACCGCAGGTCGCGCAAGGCGCTCTGGATTTCACGCAGAATGGTGGCTTCGTCCTGACCGTCGATGCTACGCAGAGATGCACTCATGCTCGTTCTCCTTGGAGTGAGGGTGCCGGGCAGAGGTTTGAAGGGGATTTGCGCCTGGCTTGAGGGCAATAGTAGTGAGGCGGAGTTATTCTTAAAAATACTGTTTAAGAATGTTTATATAACCAAAATAAAAGGCTTATCCTGAAGACAATAGAAGGCCCTGTGGGAGCGGGTTTACCCGCGAATGCGGCGGTAGCTCCACCATCGCATTCGCGGGTAAACCCGCCCCCACAGGGTTCAGTTCAGGGTTTCAGGATTTTTCCTGTGGCTCGCGGATCTTGTACCAGGCCACATACAGCGCCGGCAGGAACAGCAGCGTCAGCAAGGTCGCCACGATGATCCCGCCAATCATCGCGTAAGCCATCGGCCCCCAGAACACTTCGCGGGCAATCGGGATCATGCCCAAGCTCGCCGCCGCCGCAGTCAGCAGGATCGGCCGGCGCCGGTGGTTGGTGGCCTCCACCACCGCATCCCACGGCGAGTAGCCCTGGGCCTCGAACTCGTCGATCTGGGTCACCAGGATCACCGAGTTGCGGATGATGATGCCCGCCAGGGCAAGTATGCCCAGAATCGCGACAAAGCCCATGGGCGTGCCCGTGGGCACCAACGCAATGATCACGCCAATCAGCCCCAGCGGCGCCACGCTGACCACCAGGAACAACTTCTGCACGCTGTGCAGCTGGATCATCAGGAAAGTCGCCATCAGGAACAGCATCAGCGGGATCACCTTGCGAATCGGCCCTTGCGCCTTGGCGCTCTCCTCCACCGTACCGCCGGTGGCCACTTCGAAGCCCACCGGCAGCTTGCTGGCGAACTCGTCGATTTTCGGCTTCAGCTGGGCCACCAGGTCGGTGGGCTGGATATCACCGTTGACCGAGGCCTTGATGGTGATGGTCGGCTTGCGGTCGCGGCGCCAAACCAGCGGCTGCTCCAGCTCGTAGCGCACGGTGGCGAACGACAACAGCGGAATCGAGGTGCCGTTGGGGGTGAGAATCTGCAGGTTCTGCAGGGTATCGGGTGAGCCGCGCTCGCTGTCTTCGGCACGGGCGACCACGTCCACCAGGTAGATGTTGTCGTTGACCTGGGTGATCTGCACGCCGCTGACGATGCTGTTCATCACATTGGCCACGTCTTCCGACGACAGCCCCAGTTGGCGCGCCTTGTCCTGGGCGATTTCCACGCGCAGCACCTTACCCGGCTCGTTCCAGTCGTAAATCATCTCGCCAATGTGCTCGTTCTGGTCAAGCAACGTGGCCAGTTCGATGGCGTGCTGGCGCACCTGGTCGATGTTGGCACCGCTGACCCGGTACTGGATCGGCCTGCCCACCGGCGGGCCCATTTCCAGCGACTGCACGTTGGTACCGATGCCGACGAACTCTTCATGCAGGATCTTCTGCAAGCGGTCCATCATGCCCTGGCGTTCTTCGAAGCCCTTGCTGACGATCACCAGCTGGGCGTAGTACGGGTTCTGCAACTGCTGGTCGAGCGGCAGGTAGAAGCGAATCGCACCCTGGCCAATGTAAGTGCTCCAGCGCACCAGGTCCGGGTCGTCCTTGATCCGCGCCTCGAAGCGGTCGACCACCTTGCGCGTTTCCTCGATCGAGGCGTTTTGCGGCAGGTTCAAGTCGACCAGAATTTCCGGGCGGTCCGAAGAGGGGAAGAACTGGTTCTGTACAAAGCGCTCGCAGAAGATGGCCAGCACGAACAACAGCACCGTGCCGATGATGGTCAGCCAGCGATTGCGCATGCACCACAGCAGGCCATGTTCGAAGGCTTTGCCCAAACGCCCCGGCTCGGCTTCATGGGGTTTGACCTTGCTGCTGAGGATATGCACACCCAGCACGGGGGCGAAAAACACCGCCACCACCCACGACACGATCAGCGCCACGGCAATGACGGCAAACAGGGTGTAGGTGTACTCACCGGCCGAACTGGCGTTAAGGCCAATCGGCACGAAGCCGGCCACGGTCACCAGGGTCCCGGTTAGCATCGGGAAGGCTGTGGAGGTGTAGGCGAACGTCGCCGCCTGCTCCTTGCTTTCGCCCATTTCCAGCCGCGTGACCATCACCTCCACGGTGATCATCGCATCGTCCACCAGCAGGCCAAGTGCAATGATCAGCGCACCCAGCGAAATCCGCTGCATGGTGATACCGCTGTACTCCATGAACACGAACACCATGGCCAACACCAGCGGGATCGAGCACGCCACCACCAACCCCGCGCGCACCCCAAGGCTGACGAAACTCACCGCCAGCACGATCACGACCGCCTCGAACAGCGCACTGGTGAAGCCGCCGACCGCCTGCTTGACCACCACGGCCTGGTCGGAAACGGTGTGCACCCCAACACCTACTGGCAAGTCCTCGACCACTTTGTCCATGCGCTTTTTCAGCGCAGCCCCGAATACCTGGATGTTGCCACCGGCTTTCATGCCGATGGCCAGGCCGAGGGCCGTCTGGCCGTTGTAGCGGAACATCGGTGAAGGCGGGTCGACGTAGCCGCGCTCGATATCGGCGATATCGGCCAGGCGGAAGAAGCGATCGTTGATCTTCAGGTTGACGGTTTGCAGGTCCTTTTCCGAGGCGAACTGCCCGGAAGTACGCACCGAGATACGCTCCGGGCCGGCCTCGATCACCCCGGCCGGGGTTACCGCGTTCTGCGCTTGCAGGGCCTGCATCACTTGGCGCTGGTCAATGCCCAGGGCCGCCAGCTTGCGGGTGGAGAAGTTCAGGTACAGCACTTCGTCCTGGGTGCCGATCAGCTCGATCTTGCCGATATTGGGTACGTCGCGAACCTCGGCCCGTGCCTGCTCCACGTAGTCACGCAGTTGGCGCAGGGTCAGGCCGTCGGCGGTGAAGGCGTAGATAGAGCCGAACACATCACCGAATTCGTCGTTGAAACCCGGCCCCTGGATACCCGCCGGGAATTCACCACGAATATCCTGGATCTTCTTGCGCACCTGGTACCAGATGTCCGGGATGTCCTTGGCCTTGGTGGTGTCGCGCAGGTACACGTAGACCGTGGATTCGCCGGGTC
>NZ_BCBQ01000092.1:0-22435 GCF_001320885.1 Pseudomonas sp. NBRC 111140 | reverse complement strand
GCAGCTGGTGACACCTTATGGGGGAGAGGTGGAAGGTTGGGGCGTCAAGCAAGAGCGGCCCATTGCCTGAACGTATTGTGTTGCCTTCTTCGCGGGCTTGCCTGCGAAGAAGCACGCACCGCCTTCAGGGCCTGCGCCCAGCCATATGCCCCAAATAGGCCAACAGCGCATCCAACTCCTGCTCGCTCAAAACACTTTTGGCAAACCCAGGCATTTTCGCCTGCGGCCACCGTCGCAGGCTCTGCGGGTCACGTATCAACTTGCGTAGATAGGCGGGTTGAAAATACTCGGTCGGGTTGTGCGGCACATTCAAATCCGGCCCCACCTGCGCGTCCCCCGCGCCGTTCAGCCGGTGGCATGCCAGGCAGTTCTGCTGGAACAACGCAAAGCCCTGACGCACAGGGTTGTCGGCTGGCAGCTTCAGGTCGGGCAGCAATGCGGGAAAACGCTGTTCCACCGGGGCCAGTTTGCGCAGAGTGGACACCTGAAACGGCCACTGTTCCGGCCGGATGCCGCTGGCCTCTGGTGCAGTCCACACCAGGTAGAACGGCCCCGCGCTTGGCTTGCCCTGGCCCAGTGGCGGCCACGGCTTGTCGGGGTCTTCCACGGCCAGCCAGGCCCGTGCCGGCCCTTGCTGCAGCAGTGGTGCGGCGGGCATCTCGGCGGCAAACCCATCCAGCGCCACGGCCTGCAGGTGATCGCTGGCGTTCACACCCTCCAACAGTGTGGCCAGCGGCACTGCCCGGTAGCGCATGGGGCGTTTGTAGGAAACGTCCTGCTCGATACTGATATCCCGGGCTTGCGGGTGGTCAAGCAGTTCGGCGCTGCTCCACTGGCGCGTAGTGACGCCCAGTTCAAGGTGCAGTTGCGCCGCCGACAGTGGCAGGCTCAGGAGCAACGCTAACAGGGCAAGGCAGTGGCGCATGGGCAATCTCCGACCATCGAGGTCAGCAGGTTACCTGTGCGCTGGCCATTGCCGCCACCGCTGCACTCAGCCGAACAAACGTGTGAGGTTCGGCAGGATCAGCAGCAAAGTCGTGGCGAAGAGAATAAGCCCAGCTTGGCGAAGTTTCGATTGTCTGAACATGGCGGACCGCCTTCTTGTTGTTATTCCTGAATACCCGTTGGCTTCCTTGTCGCGTTTCGGGTCGATCGCAGTAGCGTTGTGTGGCGCCTGAACTGCTTGCCTCTTGAACGTGGATATACAACCAACAGTAGGGTGTGCGTCATCCATGTTTGAGAACCCTTTGTTCTAATGGCCAGATTCAATGATTTCGTTTTGCTATGAGGCCATGTGCCAGCTGGCTGGCATGCTCTGGCTAGACGGTGGCGCAAGTGCCAGCGGCGCACCGACGAAATGTGACCGTTCGTCAGTGCAGCCTACTTGCTTGTACGTGCCTTTCGCGTCAGTCTCTACAGCAGATTCCCACCCATGTCGTTCAGGACTACCCCTATGTCGTTACGCGTCTGCATCCTTGAAACCGATGTCCTGCGACCGGAGTTGACCGCGCAGTATCAGGGCTACGGCAGGATGTTCGAGCAGCTCTTCTCGCGTCAGCCGATCGCCGCCGAATTCCGTGTGTATAACGTGATGAACGGCGACTACCCCGCCGACAACGAAGTGTTCGATGCCTACCTTGTGACGGGCAGCAAAGCCGATTCGTTCGGAACCGACCCGTGGATCCAAACCCTCAAGGCCTACCTGCTCAAGTTGTACGAGCGCGGTGAGAAGCTGCTGGGTGTGTGTTTTGGCCATCAATTGCTGGCCTTGACCCTGGGTGGCAAGGCCGAGCGGGCCGAGAAAGGCTGGGGCGTGGGCATCCATCGCTACTCGCTGGCGGCGCATGCGCCGTGGATGGACCCGGAGGTGTCGGAGCTGACCTTGCTGATCAGCCACCAGGACCAGGTGACCGAGCTGCCGGAAGGCGCGACGGTGATTGCCTCCAGCGATTTCTGCCCGAACGCGGCGTACCACATTCGCGACCAGGTGCTGTGCTTCCAGGGCCACCCGGAGTTCGTGCATGACTACTCCCGCGCGCTGCTCGATGCGCGCCAGGACTACCTGGGGGACGAGGTGTACCACAAGGCTGTGGCCAGCCTGGCCACCGAGCACCAGGGCGACCTGGTGGGGGAGTGGATGCTGCGCTTTATCCAGCAGCCGGCGAGCAAAGATACCGCTGCATGATGGCAAAGGGGCCGCGACGCGGCCCCGACAATTTCAAAGCCAGCCCGACTTCTTGAAACTGGCATACAACCCTGTGCACCCCGCCGCTATCACCCCTAGCACCGCAAAGTACCCATAGTGCCAGCTCAGCTCCGGCATATTCTGGAAGTTCATTCCGTAAACCCCGGCAATGGCCGTGGGGAACGCCAGGATCGCCGCCCAGGCTGCGAACTTGCGCTGCACGATGCTCTGGCGTGACGACTCCAGCAGCATGCCGATCTCGATGGTCTGGCTGGCAATGTCGCGGATGCCGGCCAGGTCTTCCATCTGCCGCGTCACATGGATCTGCACATCACGGAAGTACGGGCGCATGTTCTTGTCGATGAATGGGAAGTTCAGCCGCTGCAGTTCTTCGCTCACTTCCACCATCGGTGCCACGTAGCGGCGCAGGCGCAGGATATCGCGGCGCAGGCTGTGCAGGCGACGGATGTCATCCTCTTGCAGCGAACCACCCAGCACGCTTTGCTCCAGCTCTTCGATCTCGCCATGAATGGCCTCGCTGACCGGCTGGTAGTTCTCGGTCACGAAGTCGAGCAGGGCATACAGCACGAAGTCTTCGCCATGCTCCAGCAGCAATGGCCGCGCCTCGCAGCGCTGGCGAACCATGGCGTAGGATTTGGAGTGGCCGTTGCGGCAGGTGATGATATAGCCGTTGCCAGCGAAGATATGGGTTTCGATGAACTCCAGCTTGCCCTCGTGGCGCACTGGCGAATAGGTGACGATGAACAGCGCGTCGCCGAAGGTTTCAAGCTTGGGCCGGCTGTGCTTTTCCAGGGCATCTTCGATGGCCAGTTCGTGCAGGTTGAACTGGCACTGCAAGTTGGCCAGTTCCTCGGCGTTGGGCTCTTCCAGGCCGATCCACACGAAATGCCCCGGCTTGCGGGCCCACTCGCTGCCTTCGTCGATGCTGATGTTGGTGACCTTTCTGCCGGCGCTGTACACCGCCGATGCCACGACTCGCCCCATGGTTGTCCGCTTATTCCGGTTGAACACGGGTACAGCTTGGTCTGTACCCGGCTCAAGAGCAACCCGGATCAGGCCAGCTCGTTTTCCATGCGGTCAATGCACTGCTGCATCTGCCCCCGACACTGCTCGATCAGTTGCGGCAGGTCCTGCAGGGTCATGCCCGCCGTGGCAATCGGTGGCAGCGAGCGCACGATCACCGTGCGTGGGTGCCAGCTGTTCAGACTCAGGCGCCCGGCATAGCGGCTGACGCATACCGGCACGATCGGCACACCGGCCTCGATGGCCATGTGAAACGCGCCTTTCTTGAACGCCAGCAAACGCTCACCGGCATTGCGGGTGCCTTCGGGGAAAATCCAGATCGAGGTGTCGTTCTGCAGTACACGGGTGGTTTTCTGCATGGCCTTGCGTGCCTGGTAGGCATTCTTGCGGTCTATCAGCACGTTGCCGCCCAGCCAGAACAGCTGGCCGAACAGCGGGATCCAGCCCAGGCTTTTCTTGCCGATGGCCACGGTGCGTTGCGGCACCACCTGGCCCAGTACGAACAGGTCGAAGTTGGACTGGTGGTTGGCAACGATCACACAGCCGGGCGGTTGGTCCCACAGCGGGCCGACCTCAGCCTTGACCTTGATGCGCATCAGCCAGGTGGCCGGCAAGCTGTAGAGGTGGGCGAACAGGCGGCTGTTGTCGGGGTTGAACGGGCGGCACAGGCCAATGAGCAGGCCCACGGCGCCAACGGCAAGAAAATGCAGCGCCAGCAAAAGCATGCGCAATGAATAAAGCATGGTACGGCTCACACCAGACAGTCGCCGGGGAGTGTACGGATGTGCACTGGCTGGGGCAAACCTTGGCGTAGGCCCCTTTCGCGGGTTTACCCGCGAAAGGGGCCGGTGCGGTCAGCCCATATGGTGCTGGTCCAGCTCGATTGCCTTGTCCAGCGCCTCCAGCAGCCCTTTGCGCACTTTCAGCTTGGTGTTCTTGTGCGCCAGCATGTTCAGCTTCTTCAGTTCCCGCGCGGCGGCCAACGCCGCGTCCTGCAACTGCTCGGCCGGCACGACCTTGTCGAGGAAGCCGGCATCCACCGCACCCTGTGGGTCAAACACTTCGGCATTGATCACCGAGCGGTGGAAGGCCGAGCGGCGCAGGCGGTCGCGAGCCAGTTCAATGCCAGCATGGTGCATGGTCATGCCGATCTGCACTTCGTTCAGGCACACCTTGTACGGGCCTTCCACGCCAATGCGGTAGTCGGCTGACAGCAGCAGGAAGGCACCTTTGGCCACGGCATTGCCTGGGCAGGCGACCACGACTGGGAACGGGTGCGACAGCAAGCGGCGGGCCAGGGTGGAGCCGGCAGTGACCAGGCCGATGGCCTCTTTCGGCCCGCTGGTCATCACCTTGAGGTCGTAACCGCCCGACAGAATGCCCGGCTGCCCGGTGATGATCACCACCGCACGCTCTTCGGTGGCGCGGTCCAGCGCTGCGTTGAAGGCAGTGATGACGTCCGGCGAGATGGCGTTGACCTTGCCGTTGTTCAGGGTCAGGGTGGCGATGCCGTCTTCGGCGTGGTAGGTAATCAGCTCGCTCATGGCAGAGTCCTTTTGTTGGCGTGGCGACGACGTTACCCAGCGCCAGAGGCCAGGTAAAGCAGCAAGGCTGACTGGTCGGTCAGCGTTCACCGCGCCTCAAATGCAAATACATGAAAAATTTGAAAAAAGTGCTTGCCAAAGGGAATGTCTTTCACTAAATTAGCGCACCTCGACGGGCCGCAAGGCTTGAAGAGAAACGGTGAAGTGTCCGAGTGGTCGAAGGAGCACGCCTGGAAAGTGTGTATACGAGAAATCGTATCAAGGGTTCAAATCCCTTCTTCACCGCCACATTCCACGAAGAGCCCCCGCGCTGAAAAGCTCGGGGGCTTTTTGTTTTCAGGGCCATTAGGGCTGCTGCGCAGCCCATCGCGACACAAGGCCGCTCCCACAGGGATCGCGTCAATTTCAGAGTGGGCCGCAAAGCAGCCCCATAAAGCTTAGAAACTGACCGAAGCCGAAAGCCGGGCGGTACGTGGTGCGCCCTGGAACAGGTAGTTATCCCCCAGGTAATCCCCCACATCGCGCCAATAGCGCTTGTCGAACAGGTTATCCACGGTCAACCGCAGCACCGTGTCATACCCACCAATACGGGTACGGTAGCGGCTGCCGAGATCGAACACGGTATACCCGCCAACCTCCACATTCCCCGCCTGGCTCGCGTACTTGCTGGCGCTGTACCGCGCCCCGCCCAACAGCGCCAGCCCCGGAACCGGCAGCGAATATTCCGCGTGCATCGCTGCTCGGAATTTTGGCACGTTGATCGCCTGGTGCTCTTCATAAGCCTCGGTACCGCTGTTCTGCACCCGTGCGCGAATGGCGGCTGCGCTGGCCTGCAGCTGCAAGTTCGAGGTCACCCAGCCGCTGGCGCCCAGTTCCAGGCCGGTGTTTTTTTGCTGGCCTTGCTGCACGTAAGTGAAGTGGCCGGCACCGTCAGGGCGCGCGTACTGGTAAGCCTGGCGGATCTGGAACAGCGCGGCACTGAAACTCAGGCCCTGCCAGTCGTGCTTGAGGCCCAGTTCCAGCTGGTGGGAGGTTGTCGGCGCAAGGATCTCGAACGTGTTCTCGGCGAACCAGGGGGCAGTACCGCCCGCTGACAGGCCTTTGGCGTAGCTGGCATATACCGTGGTATTGGGCTGCGGTTTGAAGATGATCGCGGCGTTGGGCAGCAGCTCGTATTGACGGGTGTGGCGCCCGGCAAGGCCGTTTTCGTCCCAGGTCTTTTCATCCAGGCGCACTTCTCGGGCGCCCAGCACGGTCTGCCATTGTTCGTTGAAGCTGATCCGGTCGCTGATGAACAGGCCGTACTGGCGGCTATCGAGGCGGCGCTCGCTAGACTTGATGGGATTGTCGGAGGGGTCAAAGGCGGGCGCACCGGTATGGATGTTGCCTGTGCCTACCCATTCCATATAGCTGGGCCGCTGATCCAGTGTGCGCCGCTGCGCGCTGGCACCCATGGTCAACTCATGCCCCACACCTAGCGCATCGAACCGCCCGTTGAGCATGGCCTGCGCCTCGTCGGTGCGGCGGGTGTCGTCGGGGCTGCGGAAGTCGTAGATGTCATAGTCACCATTACTGCCGAAAAACGCGCCTTCGCTCGAGCCCCAGGCAAACGCGCTGTAGTCGTCGATCACCACCTTGCTGCGCGAGGCGCTCAAGGTGCCGGTCCAGGCCTCGTCGAAACGGTACTCGAAGCGCCCGGCAAGGTTCAGCGAGTCGCTTTGCACAGGCTTTGCCCAGTGTTGGTAGGCCAGGCGATCATCCGGGTCGATGCCATGGGGCACTTGCGTGCCGCCGAGCAGTTGGTAACCCGGCACCGAGCGTTGTTCGCGGTGCTGGTACTCGGCATCCAGCTGCAGGGTGGCATCTGGGTTGATCTGCCAGTCGAATGCCAACGAAGCGAAGTCGCGCTTGCCGTCGGCGTGGTCGACGTAGGAGCGGATATCTTCGTGGGCCAGGTTGGCGCGCAGGCCGAACTGCTTTTCGCTGCCGAACCAACCGCCCAGGTCGGTGGCCAGGTAGCGTTCGCCTTGTTCGTTGGTCGACACCGTAAGGCTGCGTACCTCTTCGGCGCGCTTGGTCACATAGTTGATCAGGCCGCCCGGTTCTGAAACGCCGCTCTGCAGCCCGGACAGGCCCTTGAGCAGCTCCACCTGTTGCTTGTTCTCCAGGGCCACGTTCTGCTCGCCAGCGATGGTCTGGCCATTGATGCGATAGCTGCTGGCGGCATTCAGTTCGAAGCCGCGTACATTGAAGTTCTCGTAGTAGCCGATGGGCGCATAGCTTTCGCCGACCGAGGCGTCGCTTTGCAGCACCTCGCTGAGCATGCGCACCTGGCGGTCTTCCAGCAGTGGCTGGCTGAACACGCTGACAGAGGCCGGTGTATCGAGCAACGGCGCAGGCTGGAAGCCGCTCACAGCGGCCTGGCGTGCCTGGTAGCCGTCATTGGCGTAGGTGTCGGAGACCTGCAGTGGGGCCAGCACCACGCTGTCTTCGGCAAGCACATTTTGGCACTGCAGGGCCAGGCCCAGGCTGAGCAGGCTCAGGGGCAGGCGGGGGTGACGCGAGGGCATGCGGGGGCTCCGACCATGAAAAAGGCGGCATCTTAACAGCCGCCTTCAACAGAGAACGATCGGGGCCCCGCGAAATTCAACCTGTACCGGTCGGCCGCTTGTGCTGCCGCCAGTTGTCATCGATTTTCGACCAGGTCTTGCCATCGGTGATGGCCAAGAGCTTTCGCCCATCCTTGAAGGTGGCCAGGAAGGTCGCTTCCTCTTCCTTGCCACCCAGCCACAGCCCGGCCAGCAGCCCCACTGGCCCTGCCACCAGGGCGCCGGCCACGCCCCAGCCCAAGGCGCTGCCCAGGCTGCGGCTCGGTTCCAGGCTGGCCAGCCGCAAGTCGCTGATGCGGGCCAGGGAAATCCGCTCGCCGGGGGAGGGGCTGCGCGGAGTCTTGAGTGTGAGCGATCCGTTGCGATACTCGCCTTCACCTTGCAAGAAATCGCCGGATTGCACCGTGAGTCTTGTCATAAAGTCGTCCTGTCAGGGAAAGGGCATTTTCCAGCGCCTACTGAGCGCTGCCCAGGCAGGCAAGTCAACGGCCATGCGACGGAGGGTCGTGCGGTGCTTTGTCGCCATGGCTGATTGAAACGTTTCATGCCAGTGGCAGGGTTTTCTTGCGCTTGCGCTCGGCCAGCCCCCACGCCAACAACGCCAGCCCGCCAATGACCAACCCTGCGACCACAATGCCCATCCAGCCTTGGCGCTGGAACAACTGTGTACCCAGCAACGACCCCAGTGCCCCGCCAATGAAGTAGCAGGTGATGTACCCGGCATTGAGCCGCGTGCGCGCTTCGGGCCGCAGGGCGATCACCGCATTCTGGTTGCTCACGTGCACCAGTTGCACCGCCAGGTCGAGCATCAGCACGCCCAGCAGCAAGGCCAGCAACGACTGCTCGGCGAAGCCCAGCGGCAGCCACGCCAGCAGCAATACCACCAGGCCGACGGTGGTGCCCAGCGAGCCCTTGCCACGGTCGGCCAGGCGTCCGGCCCAATTGGCCGACAACGCACCCGCTGCACCGGCCAGGCCGAACAGGCCGATAACCGCATCTGAATAATGGTAGGGGCCTTTAGCCAGCAAAAATGCCAGCGGTGTCCAGAACAGCGCGAACAGGCTGAACGACAGCAGGCCGAGCAACGAGCGCAGGCGCAGTACCGGCTCTTCAAGAAACAGGCGGAACACCGAGCCGATCAGCGCCGGGTACTTCAGCCCGGCATGGCTGTGGTGTTGCGGCAGGCTGCGGTACAGCGCCACGGCGGTGATCGCCATCAGCACGGCGGCCAGCACGTAGATGCTGCGCCAGCCGCCCAACTCGGCCATGAAGCCGGCAGCGGTACGCGCCAGCAGAATGCCCAGCAGCAGGCCGCTCATCAGCGTGCCGACCGCGCGCCCTCGCTGATGCGGCTCGCTCAGGGTCGCGGCCATCGGCACGAGGATCTGCGCCACCACCGAGAACAGCCCGGTCAGCGCTGTGCCAAGGATCAGCCAGGGCAGGCTTGGCGCACAGGCGCTGATGACCAGGCCCAGGGTGGAAATAACGGTCATCACAGTGATCAGCCGGCGCTGCTCGAACAGGTCGCCCAGCGGTGCCAGCAGCAACAGGCCGGCGCCATAGCTGAGCTGCGCGGCAATCACGATGCTGCCGGCGCTGGCGGTGCTCAAGCCAAACTGCTGGGCGATGCTGTGCAGCAGCGGTTGGGCGTAGTAGTTGCTGGCCACGGCCAGGCCGGTGGCAGTAGCCATCAGCAGGATCAGGGCGCGGCTGAGAGTGGGGGTGTGCATGCGGTTCTCGTGGCGGGCAGTTGTGTTGGGGTGATTATCAGGAAGTGTCTGTCATGACACCAATGTATAGTTTTCAACTTATCAATCTTGAAAGCAGATAGATCGATGAACCTCAAGCAGCTCGAATACGCCCTTGCCGTGGCCGACACCGGCAGTTTTACTCGCGCCGCCGAGCGCTGCCATGTGGTGCAGTCCGCTCTCAGCCATCAGGTGGCGCGGCTGGAGGCTCAGCTGGGCGTGAGCCTGTTCGAGCGTAGTTCGCGGCGGGTACGCCTGACGCCGGCAGGTGAGGCCTTTGTGCTCAGTGCTCGACCGGCGGTGGAAGCGGCTGGGCGCATTGCCGATGACGTGGCGGCGGCCTGCGGCCAGGTACGCGGGCGGTTGGCGATTGGCGAAATCAGCTCGCTCACCGCGCTGGACCTGGTCGACCTGTTGGCGGTGTTCCACGACCGTTACCCGGACGTGGATGTACGCTGGCTGACGGCCAAGAGTGAATTGCTGATCGCCGATGTACTCGAGCGGCGCCTGGACGTGGGCTTCATAGGCCTGTGGCAGGGCGAGGTGGTGCAGGGCGTGCAGCATCGTTTGCTGGCCAGGGAGGAACTGGTGGCGTTGTTGCCGTTGCGGCATCGGCTGGCGGGCAGGGGGCAGCTGGCGCTGGCTGACCTGGCGGGCGAAGTGCTGGTGGACTTCCCTGAAGGCACCGGAGCGCGACGGCAGACCGATGAGGCGTTTCAGGCGGCGGGGTTGCAGCGTCGGGTGCAGTTCGAGATCGGTCATGTGCGCCTGGTGGAGAAGTTCGTGCAGCGGGGCATGGCGGTGGGTTTGGTGCCGGAGCGCGTGGCCCAGGGCTTTGAAGGTGTGGCGCTGGCGCGGGTGGTGGATGCGCCGGTGCGGCACCTGTATGCCGTGTGGTCCTGCAGCCCGACGCCTGCTGCTCGGGCTTTTCTGGAGGTGATGGAACAGCGTCTGGGTGCTGGGAATGGTTGAACCTGTTCCGGTGTTCTCGCCGGAACAGGCAAACCTTCAATCAGGCTGCAAACCCACCGTCCACCGTCAGGCTGGCCCCGGTGATGTACCCGGCTTCAGGCCCCGCCAGGTAAGCCACGAAGCTGGCAATTTCCTCTGGCTCGCCATACCGGCCGACCGCCATCAACGGGATCAGGCTCTCGGCAAACTCGCCGCTGGCCGGGTTCATGTCGGTGTCCACTGGCCCCGGTTGTACGTTGTTCACGGTAATGCCCTGCGGCCCGAGGTCACGCGCCATGCCGCGGGTCAGGCCAACCAGCGCAGACTTGCTCATGGCGTACGGCGCACCGCCGGCAAACGGCATGCGCTCGGCATTGGTGCTGCCAATGTTGATGATGCGCCCGCCCTGGCCCATGTAGCGTGCGGCGGCCTGGCTGGCGACGAACACACTGCGTACGTTCACCGCCAGCATGCGGTCGAAGTCGGCCAGGTCGAATTCGGCCAGCGGGGCCACCGCCAGCACGCCGGCGTTGTTGACCAGGATATCCAGCCTGCCGAAGGCCTTCACGGCGTCATCCACTGCCAGTTGCACGGCCGCTGCATCGGCGCTGTCGGCCCGCAGGGCCAGGGCTTTGCCACCGTTTTCGCTGATTTCGCGGGCCAGTTCTTCTGCCGGGCCGGCAGAGCTGACATAGGTGAAGGCCACGTGCGCGCCTTCGCGGGCCAGGCGCCGTACGATGGCCGCACCAATACCGCGGGAACCGCCCTGAACCAGGGCCACTTTGCCTTCGAGTGAAAGTTGCTTGGACATGCTGATCTCCTGCTGGAAGCCAGGCCGAAATGCCTTGGATGGGCAAAGTATCGGCGCTTGATTACCTGCTGATAAGATGGCAATCACTATCAGCAGAGTAAACCTTGGGTTGCTAATCATGGCCGTGGAATCGTTCAACGCGTTGGAATGCTTCATCCGCAGTGCCGAAGTCGGCAGTTTTGCCGAGGCCGCCAGGCGCCTGAGCATTACCCCGGCTGCTGTGGGCAAGCATGTTGCCCAATTGGAAGCGCGTCTGGGTGTGCGGTTGTTCCAGCGTAGTACCCGCAAGCTGACCTTGACTGAAGCAGGGCAGCGTTTTCTTGGCGAGGTCAGCGACAGCTTCCGCACTATCCAGTACGCCGTGGCCAACCTGGCCAGCGCCGAAGGCCAGCCGGCCGGGTTGCTGCGGGTGAGCATGGGCACGGTGTTCGGGCGTTTGTACGTGCTGCCGTTGCTGAGCGAATTCTTGCGCCGCTACCCGGCGATTACCCCGGATTGGCATTTCGACAACCGCCAGGTCGACCTGATTGGCCAAGGCTTCGATGCCGCGATTGGCGGTGGTTTCGAACTGCCGCCAGGCGTGGTGGCGCGCAAGCTGACTCCGGCGCACCGGGTGCTGGTGGCGGCGCCAGCCTATTTGCAGCGGCACGCGCCAATTGACGACCCCCAGGTGCTGCACCGCCATGACGGCATTCTGATCCGCTCACCGCAGACCGGGCGGGTGCGCTCATGGCCGCTGACCAGTCGCTGGCAGGCGCAGCAGCCACTGCAATTGCGCCAGGCGATGACCATGAGCGATTCGGACGCGGCTTGCGCGGTGGCCGAGCAGGGGCTGGGTATTGCCCTGGTGAGCTTGCCGTTTGCCGTGCCTTACCTTCAGGCAGGCCGGCTGCGGCGGGTGTTGCCGGACTGGTACGTGGATGATGGGCATATCAGCCTGTATTTCGCCGAGCACAAGCTGATGCCGGGCAAGACCCGGGCGTTCATCGATTTTGTCGTGGAGCAGTTTGCCGAGCAGGGGTTGGCGGTGCGGTTCGATGCTTTGCAGGCCCTTTGACGTTGCAGCACTTTTCCTGGGTTGATGCGCTCGTGCAATGACCGCGTTAGGCCAGGCGCGAAGGGGCCGGGTCAGGCAACATCAACAATGAACAATAACTGCTGGCCCAGATTCACCTCGTCATCGATCTTCTTGCCCATCAACTGCTGCCCCAACGGCGAGCGTGGGGTAATGACTGTCACCAGCCCATCCCCCTCGCCAATTTTCAACCCAGCGGCTTCTGGCCCGAGCAATAGCCGGCGTTGCCCACCAAGCTCATCCTCCAGCGTCACCAGGTTGCTCACCTGCACCCCGCGCGCCGGGTCGTAATCACGCAGCAGCAGTTGCTGGTAAATCAACAGCGCCTGGCGGATTTCACCGCTGCGGCGGGCCTGGCCGGTGGCCAGGTACGAGGCCTCCAGGCCCAGGGTGTCGTACTTGTTCTCGGCAATGTTCTCTTCGGCGGTGGCGGCCTCGTAGGCGGTTTGCGCTGCGCGGGTCAACACATCCAGGTCATGTTCGAGGGTGGCGACGATCAGCGCCAGCAGGTGGGGCTTGTTCATGGTCAGTAACAGAACTCCAGCACGTTGGCCTGGCTTTTGTCGGTGGGCGCGGTACGGTTCTGCTGCAGCCAGAACTGGCACTTGGGGCTGTTCAGGTTGCGCGGGTTGCCCTGGGCGGCGTCGGCGGCCTGTTGCAGTTCCTGCTTGTGCAGGATGTCCTTGTAGCGCTCGAACATTTCGGCCTGGGTATCCTGGGCCGCAGCCGGCGCAGGTGGTGCGGCGGGGCGGTACGCGTTGGGTGCTGCAGCCTGGGCCAGAGGTTGTACCTGCTGTGGCCACCATTGCTGGGCCAGCCACAGGCTCACGGCAATGGCCACGGCGCCCAGCCACAGGCCCAAGGCAACGCACAGGATCAACTGCAACGGCTTGAGGGTGATTTTCAGTTCACGGTGGCGGGGCATGGCAGCCTCCGGGCAAGGTGGTCGGGGTGCATTGTCGCATGCGCATGGGCATTTTTCCGCGCAGGTGCTTTTGTCGGCGACAATTTATGCGCAGAATTCGCGGTTTTTGCATCAGCACGGGAGGGGCGCATGAACGCCACCTGGGACATCTTCTGCAGCGTCGTCGACAACTACGGCGACATCGGCGTGACCTGGCGCCTGGCCCGGCAGTTGGTGGCCGAGCATGGCATGGCCGTGCGCCTGTGGGTGGATGACCTCAACGCCTTCGTGCCCATGTGCCCCGGTGCCGATGCCACCGCTGCGCAGCAGTGGCAGCACGGTGTGGATGTACGCCACTGGCCGGCGCAGTGGTTGCCGGTGGTGCCGGCCGATGTGGTGATCGGCGCGTTCGCCTGCCAGCTACCGGCGGCTTATGTCGAAGCCATGCGTGCCCGCCCGCTGCCGCCGCTGTGGCTGAACCTTGAGTACCTTAGCGCCGAGGATTGGGTGGAGGGTTGCCATGGCTTGCCTTCACCGCAGGCCAACGGCCTGCGCAAGGTGTTTTTCTTCCCGGGGTTTACCGAAAGAACCGGTGGCTTGCTGCGCGAGGGCTCGCTGCTGGCGCGGCGTGACGCGTTCCAGCAGTCCGCCGATGCGCGCCAAACCTTCCTGCAAGGGCTTGGCGTAAACCCTGTGCCGGGGGCGTTGCTGGTCTCGCTGTTCGCCTACGAAAACCCACAGTTGGCCAGCTGGCTCGATGCCCTGGCTACAGGTGCGCAACCGTGTCACCTGCTGGTGCCGCAAGGGCGCATCGTCGCAGGGCTCAGCCAGTGGCTTGGCGAGGCGCAACTGCAGGTGGGCGATGTGCGCACGCGTGGGGCGCTGACCGTACAGGTGCTGCCTTTCGTCAGCCAGGACGACTTCGACAGGCTGTTGTGGAGTTGCGACTTCAACGCCGTGCGCGGTGAGGACTCGTTCGTGCGTGCGCAGTGGGCGGGGCAGCCGATGCTGTGGCACATCTATGTGCAGGACGAGAATGCCCATTGGGAAAAGCTCGAAGCGTTTCTGGCGCATTATCGCCGTGGCTTGTCAGGCGATGCCGATGCCGCCTTGCTTGGCCTGTGGCGCGCCTGGAACATGGATTTCGACATGGGCCAGGCCTGGCAGGCGGCCCGCCAGCATTGGCCAGAACTGCAGCAACATGCCCGGCGTTGGGTGGTGAGACAGGCCGCTCAGCCGGACCTTGCCACAGCGCTAGTACACTTTTACCGAAATTCGCTATGATACGCGGCCTCGATTTTTATAAATCCATCCAGATTCGGATACTTCGTAATGAAAACTGGTAAAGAACTGAAACCCGGTACCGTCCTGCGGATCGACAACGACCCGTGGCTGGTTCAAAAAGCTGAGTTCACCAAGTCGGGCCGTAACAGCGCGATCATGAAGACCAAGCTGAAGAACCTGCTGACCGGCTACAAGACCGAAACCGTATACGGTGCGGACGACAAGCTGGACGACGTGATCCTGGATCGCAAAGAAGCGACCCTGTCGTTCATCAGCGGTGACTCGTACACCTTCATGGACACCACCGACTACACCATGTACGAACTGAACGCCGAAGACATCGACGCCGTTCTGCCGTACATCGAAGAAGGCATGGAAGACATCTGCGAAGCCGTGTTCTTCGAAGGCCGCCTGGTATCGGTTGAACTGCCGACCACCATCAGCCGTCAGGTTGTCTACACCGAGAACGCTGCTCGCGGCGACACCTCGGGCAAGGTCATGAAGCCTGCCAAACTGAAGAACGGCACCGAGATCCAGGTTGCCGACTTCATCCAGATCGACGAGTGGATCGACATCGACACTCGCGACAACAGCTTCAAAGGCCGTTCCAAGAAGTAATTCTTCTTGCGAGACGCAAAAAACCCGGCCTTGGCCGGGTTTTTTTATGCCTGGGCCTTACACCGTCACATGCAGGCGTACATCCACATTACCGCGGGTGGCATTGGAGTACGGGCAGACCTGGTGCGCTTTCTCCACCAGCCCTTCGGCATCCGCCTGGGCCAGGCCCGGCAGGTTGATGTGCAGGTCGATGTCCAGGCCGAAACCGCCCGGGATCTGCCCGATACCCACCTTGGCGGTGATCGAGGCATCTGCCGGCAGGGCTTTCTTCTCTTGCCCGGCCACGAATTTCAGGGCGCCGATGAAGCATGCCGAATATCCGGCGGCGAACATCTGTTCAGGGTTGGTGCCGTCACCGCCAGCGCCGCCCAGTTCCTTGGGGGTGCTCAGGCTGACGACCAGCTTGCCGTCGCTGGACTTGGATTTGCCGTCGCGCCCACCGGTGGAGGTAGCTTCTGCGATGTACAGCGGAGTGACCTTTTGCATCTTGAGCCTCGCTAATGTGCTGTGCGCTCCCGTTTGCAGGAGGGCGCGGGTTGGTGTGGGATTTAAGTTAGCGCGCAATTAGTTAGTGCGCAAGATAAATCGTCACCGCTCATCCGAACGGCCACAGCACAGCATAGTCCTCAGAGGTTTTTCTGCAGGCTCTCACGCAGGTCCAGCAGGTCCGCCTGCAGTTGCTGCAATTGCTCCAGGGTGCGCCCGCTGGCCTTGAGGATGCACTGCGGGACCTGTTTGGCCTGCTGTTGCAGGGCGCGGCCCTTGTCGGTCAGATGCACCATCACCACCCGTTCATCCTCGCGGCTGCGATTGCGCTGCAACAGGCCTTCGCTTTCCAGGCGCTTGAGCAGCGGGGTCAGCGACCCTGGGTCGGTCAGCAGATGCTGGCTGATTTCGCCCACGGTCAGGCCGTCACGCTCCCACAACACGAGCATGGCCAGGTATTGCGGGTAGGTCAGGCCCAGCGCCTGCAGCAGCGGTTTGTAGACCTTGGTCATCAGCAACGAGGTGGAGTGCAGGGCGAAGCAGACCTGGTTGTCCAGCAGCAGCTCGTCACAGGATGCGTGGGTGTCGGCGTTCATGCAGGTCCTTCAAGGTAATCAATGGGAAATTCTGGCACGCTGATCATTAGTGCGCGCATTACTCGCGCAGTTCACTGCGTAAAGCCAGGTCCCAGGGTGGAATCGGGCTGAAGCGGCTCTTGAGGAATTCGAGCAGCAAACGGCTGCGAGAGTTCGTTTCGTGTTCCAGGCGTAGCGCGTAAATACCACTGCTCTCGGCTTCCGGCAGGCCGCCCTGGCAAAACAGTGGGATCAACTCGCCGCGCAGCAGGTATTCGCTGATAAGCCAGGTGGGCAGGTGGGCTATGCCTAAGCCGGCGAGGGCGCCGAACAACAGGGTTTCGGCGTTGTTGGCGGCCATGCGCATGCGTGCGGGGCGGTACAGGCGGGTTTGCCCGGCTACGCTGAAGCGCCAGGCAAACGGCGGCGCTAGGCCGTCCCAGTCCAGCCCGTCATGCCCTGGCAGTTCGCTGGGGCAGGTGGGTATGCCGCGGCTTGCCAGGTAGGCGGGGCTGGCACAGGCGATACGCACCATGTAGGCCAGCGGCGTGGCGACCAGGCGGGTGTCGGCCAAGGGGCCGGCGCGCAGTACCAGGTCGACCTCGCCCAGGTGGCTGCCATGCAGATCGACGAAGCTGTCGATCAGGCGCAGTTGCACGTCCAGGCCTGGGTAGGCCACCAGGAAGTCGGCAATCGCCGGGGCCAGGTGGCGGCGGCCGAACGCGGCGGGGGCGTCAATGCGGATCAGCCCTTCGGGGGCGTTGCTCAGCGACACCGCTTCGGCTCGGGCCAGGCGCAGTTCCTCGATGATGCGCCTGGCCCGCTCGGCAAATGCATTGCCGGCAGGAGTGGCCCTCACGGCGTGGGTGCTACGAGTGAACAGGCGGCTGCCGACGGCACTTTCAAGGTTGTCGATGCGCCGGGCTACCGCAGAAGGCGTCAGCGGGTGGCGACGAGCGGCGGCAGAAAAGCTGCCGGTTTCCAGCACATCGAGGAACAGGCTCAGTTGGTCGGTCAGGGTATCGGGGCTCATGGCTGCCTTGCTTTTGCGAAAAGCGCACAGCCATTGTGCGCTGCTGTGCGTTTCCCCGCCAGCGCACAGTCGTTAGCATGCTGGCATTATTGGCACTGGCGGGCGAGGCCCTGATGATCGAGTGGTTGTTGTATATCGTACTGGGTGCAGCCCTGGGCACCATGGGTGGTTTGTTCGGCATTGGTGGCGGGTTGATTGCGATTCCGGCACTTGGCGTGCTGTTTGGCCTGGACCAGCAGCTGGCACAGGGGACGGCGCTGGTGATGGTGGTGCCGAACGTGCTGCTGGCGCTGTGGCGTTATCACCAGCGCAACCGCATCGAGTTGCGCCATGCCGTGCCGCTGTCGGCGTGCAGCTTCTTGTTCGCGTGGCTGGGGTCGATCTGGGCGGTTGGGCTGGATGCGCATTCCATGCGCCTGGGCTTTGTCGGCTTTCTGGTGGCGCTGGCGGTGTGGAACGTGGCGCGGATGTTCATGAAGGTGTCGCCGCCCAGTGCCGAACTGCGTTATGCCTGGCCATGGCTGGGCGTGCTGGGCAGCTTTGCCGGCACCATGGGCGGCTTGTTCGGCGTGGGCGGGGCGGTAGTGGCCACGCCGATCCTGACCAGTGTGTTCGGTACCACCCAGGTGGTGGCGCAAGGGCTGTCGCTAGCACTTGCCGCGCCGAGTACCTTGGTGACTTTGGTGACCTATGGCGTGCACCACAGCGTTGACTGGGGAGTGGGGATCCCGTTGGCGGTGGGTGGCTTGCTCAGTATTAGTTGGGGGGTGAAGTTGGCCCATGCGCTGCCGGAGAAGGTATTGCGGGCGATGTTCTGTGTGTTTCTGGTTGTGTGTGCGGTGATGCTGGGGTTTGAGCTTTGAGATTTTGCGGCCCATTCGCAGCAGCCCCAAATTACTTGAACCCTTCGACGATATAGTCCGCCATGCAATCGGTAATAGGCGAAGGGTGCTGAGTACCGCGCACCAGCATCACATTGGCCACTGGCAGCTGCGGTAGCCCATCCTGTTCACCCAGTATGCGAATGTTTCCGCCAATCAGGCTTTGCAACTGCGCCGTCACGGCCAAGCCGGCCGTGACTATGGCAAAGATCGCCGCCAAGCTGGGGCTTGTGTAGGCAATGCGGTAATCAATGCCCTGGGCTTCCAGGGCATTGCAGGTCCAGGCCCGGCAGAAACAATCAGTGTTGAACAGCGCCACCGGCATCGGCCGCTGTTCCTGTGGGCAAAAGCCTTCGGCGGCAGCCCACACCAGGCGTTCCTGACGCAGCAGTTGGCCAACCTCGTTGCCCGGCTCGCGGGTGACGATGGTCAGGTCCAGGTCCTGGCGCAGCATCAGCTGCTTGGAGGAGTCGCAGTGCACCTCCACCTGCACCAGCGGGTAGGCCTGGGCAAAGCTCGAAAGTATGGTCGGCAGGAAACGCATGGCGTAGTCGTCTGGTGTGCCGATGCGCACCAGCCCGACCATGTGCGGCATGCGCAGGGTGTTGAACACTTCGCCGTGCAGCTTGAGGATGCGCCGGGCATAGCCCAGTAGCACCTGGCCTTCGGCGGTCAGCCTTACCTGGCGGCCATCGCGCTCGAACAGTTGGCGCTGCAGGATGTCTTCTTCCAGGCGTTTCATCTGCATGCTTACCGCCGACTGGGTGCGGTTGACCACCTCACCGGCGCGGGTGAAGCCGCCTTGCTCGGCGATGGCGACGAAGGTGCGCAGCACGTCCGCATCGAGGCTCTGGTACTGGGACATTGCATCAATCTCCGAGATGCATCGCATCAGAAACATTCGTTGGATTGATCTTAAGCCCGGCGTGAAACTGAGGCCATCCAACACGGAGGGCTTCACGATGAAAGGTCATGTCAGCAGCATCCAGCAACCTGCCTTTTCCCTGAACCACCTGTGGCATGCGGCCCTGCAGCGCCCGGCGCGCTGGCTGCAGCTGTACCGCCAGCGGCAGGAACTGGCCCGCCTCAGTGATGCAACCTTGCATGACCTGGGGTTGAGCCGGGCGGATATCCAGCAAGAGGCCGACCGGCATTTCTGGGATGATCCGCTGCGTAAATAGGCTAAGTTTGTCGTTGGGCTTACCGGCCTCTTCGCGGGTTTACCCGCGAAGAGGCCAGAGCAGGCAATACAAGGAGACCAGGCTTGTCCCTCAAGCTGTCCATCAACCAGGCCCGCCGCCTGGCACTGTCTGCCCAAGGCTTCGGCAAACACCCGGAAGCACCGCCAACCCTGCCCGCAGTGAAGCGCATGCTGCAACGCCTGGGCGTGCTGCAGATCGACTCGGTCAACGCTCTGGTTCGCTCCCACTACCTGCCGCTTTTCTCCCGGCTGGGCGACTATTCGCCCGCCACCCTCGACCAGCTTGCCTGGGGCCGGGGCCGCCAGCGCCAGTTGTTCGAATACTGGGGGCACGAAGCCTCGCTGCTGCCATTGAGCCTGTACCCGCTGCTGCGCTGGCGCATGGCCCATGCTGCTGATGGTCGCGGTATCTACCGCCAGCTCGCGCAGTTTGGCCGCGAGCGCCAGGACGTGATCGCCCGGGTACTGGCTGCTGTTCGTGAACAGGGCGCACTGGGCGCGGGCAGCCTGTCCACCCGCGAGGAACGCGCCGGACCCTGGTGGGACTGGAGCGAGGAAAAGCACGCGTTGGAGTGGCTGTTCGCCGCAGGCGAAGTGACTGTGGCGGGCCGCCGTGGTTTTGAGCGGCTTTACGATGTACCGGAAAAGGTTTTGCCCAAGGCGATCCTCGACCAGACACTACCCCGCGAGGCCGAGTCGCATCAGGGCTTGATGCTTCACGCCGCCGCTGCCCTGGGTGTTGGCACCGAACGTGACCTGCGCGACTACTTTCGCCTGGAGCCGGCGCAGGGCAAGGCGGCGCTGGCCGAGCTGCTGGCCGACGGTCGCTTGCAAGCGGTCGCGGTGCAGGGGTGGAAGCAACCCGGCTATTGCGCTGGTATGCCGCGCATTCCCCGGCGCATCGAAGCCAGCGCGCTACTGTCGCCGTTCGATTCGCTGGTCTGGGAGCGCAACCGTACCGAGCGCTTGTTCGACTTCCGCTACCGCCTGGAAATCTACACCCCGGCGCACAAACGGGTGTATGGCTACTACGTGCTGCCGTTTCTGTACCGCGAACGGATCGTCGCGCGGGTAGACCTGCGTGCCGAACGCACCCAAGGGCAACTGGCAGTGCACGCCGTGCATGCAGAAACACCTGGGCTAGACGAGGAGGGGTATGACGCGCTGGCGGGCCATTTGTTGCGACTGGCCAACTGGTTGGGTCTGGAGAGGGTGCAACTGAACTGCCCGCGCATAGAGGGCAGCCAGCTGCGCCGGGCGCTTAGCGCCGCACCTGTTTGAGCGTTTCGGCAATCAAAAACGCCAACTCCAGCGACTGATCGGCATTCATCCGCGGGTCGCAATGGGTGTGGTACCGATCAGACAACGCGTCCTCGGTGATCGGCCGTGCACCGCCGATGCATTCAGTGACGTTCTGCCCGGTCATCTCGATATGGATGCCGCCGGCATGGCTGCCCTCGGCCTGATGCACCTGGAAGAACTGCTTCACCTCATCCAGAATTTGCGCAAAATCGCGGGTCTTGTAGCCGCTGCTGGCCTTGATGGTGTTGCCGTGCATCGGGTCCGAGCTCCACAACACCTTGCGCCCCTCGCGCTCGACAGTGCGGATCAGCCCCGGCAGGTGGTCGCCGACCTTGTTCGCGCCCATGCGCACGATCAGGTTCAGGCGCCCAGGGTCGTTGGCCGGGTTGAGCGTGTCGATCAGGCGGATCAGCTCTTCTGGGTTCATGCTTGGGCCAACCTTGACCCCGATCGGGTTGTGCACGCCGCGCAGAAACTCCACATGGGCGCCGTCGAGCTGGCGAGTGCGGTCGCCGATCCACAACATGTGCGCCGAGCAGTCGTAGTAGTCACCCGTCAGGCTGTCCTGACGCACGAAGGCTTCTTCATAGTTCAGCAACAATGCTTCGTGGGCCGTGAAGAAGCTGGTTTCGCGCAGCTGCGGCGCACTGTCCAGGCCACAGGCGCGCATGAAAGCCAGGGTTTCATCGATGCGGTTGGCCAGCTGGTGGTACTTGTCGGCCAGCGCCGAGTTGGCGATGAAGTCCAGGTTCCACTTGTGCACCTGGTGCAGGTCTGCAAACCCGCCCTGGGCGAAAGCGCGCAGCAGGTTAAGGCTGGCGGTGGCCTGGTGATAAGCCTGCAGCAGGCGCTCCGGGTCGGGGATGCGGCTTTTGGCGTCAAAGCCGATGCCATTGACGATATCGCCTCGGTAGGCGGGCAGGGTGATGTCGCCGATGGTTTCATCGCCCGATGAGCGCGGTTTGGCAAACTGCCCGGCCATACGCCCCACCTTGACCACCGGGCAGCCAGCGGCAAAGGTCATGACAATGGCCATTTGCAGCAGCACCTTGAAGGTGTCGCGGATTTTCGCCGCCGAGAACTCGGCGAAGCTCTCGGCGCAATCGCCACCCTGCAGCAGGAACGCACGGCCTTCGGTCACCTCGGCAAACTGCCTGCGCAGCTCGCGTGCCTCGCCCGCGAACACCAGCGGCGGGTAGCTGGCCAGGGTCTGTTCAACCTTCAGCAGGTGCGCGGCATCGGGGTAGGTCGGTTGCTGCTGGATCGGCAGGGCGCGCCAGCTGTCAGGGCTCCACGGTTGGTTCATCTCGGGCTCGGTCTTGTCGGTTGTAGGCTTCAGGCCATGGTAACAGTTGGCGCTGCGCTTGTTGCATCAAGGGTGTTGGCGGACAATGCGCGTTTTTGCGCGGGTGGGTGGTGAGCATGACGGCGGAACGGCAAGAGCGGCTGCTGGCACGGGTGGAGGATGCCTTTGGCGTCATCAGCGTGTACGAAGTGGACGACTACCGCTTTCTGGAATTCGGCGATGCCATCGAGCAAAGCTGCGTGTTCACGGCCGACCCCAGCTGGCTGGAGTACGACTACACCCGTGCCATGCTGGTGGGCGCACTGTGCCATGAGCAGCCGGAGAGCGCGTTGTTTCTCGGCCTGGGTGCTGGCACGCTGACCCAGGCGTGCATGAAGTTTCTGCCGCTTGACGACATCGAGGCCATCGAGTTGCGCGCAGATGTGCCGCGCCTGGCCATGGAGTACATGGGGCTGGATGACGACCCTCGCTTGTATGTGCGCATCGGTGATGCCATCGAGTTGCTGCCCACGGCGGAGAAAGCCGACCTGTTGTTCGTCGACTTGTACACCGACCATGGGCCGGGGGTGGGGCACCTGGCGTGGAATTTCCTGGAGAACTGCCAGCAGCAGCTGAACCCGGGCGGTTGGCTGGTGATCAACCAGTGGGCCACCGACGACGGCAAGCCGCTGGGCGCGGCGTTGCTGCGTGGGTTGTACCACCGGCACTACTGGGAGTTGCCGGTGAAGGAGGGCAACGTGATCTTGCTGGTGCCGGCGGACCTGGAGCAGGCGCTGGACCTGGAGGGGTTGCGGGCCCGGGCCGAGGCGTTGGCGCCGCGACTGGGTTATAGCCTGGAAGGGTTGATTCGCGAGATTCGGCCAGCTACTTGAATGCCT
>NZ_BCBQ01000091.1:0-22663 GCF_001320885.1 Pseudomonas sp. NBRC 111140 | reverse complement strand
AGGCATGGTGCCGGTGAAGATGTTGTCGGTCATTGTTATCACTCCTAGCAGTATTCAGTCGGAAAAAGGCCGAGGGTCAGATGCCCCAGGCGAAAGGGTCCTGTTCGTCGATCAGCAGGGTGCTGTCGGCGGTCATGTAGGCGCGGCCGGTGATGAACGGGCGAATGCGCTCGCCGTCGCGCTCGTAGCGGCCATGGAACTGGCTACCGGTGATACTGGCCTGCACCCAGGTCTGGCCTTCGGCAAGCTTGCCGTCGGCGGCCAGGCAGGCCAGCTTGGCGCTGGTGCCGGTGCCGCACGGCGAGCGGTCGTAAGCCTTGCCGGGGCACATCACGAAGTTGCGGCTGTCGGCGTTGGCGTCGTCGGCGAACAGCTCGACGTGGTCGATGGGGGCGCCGTTTTCGCCGGTGATACCCTGGGCTTCAAGGGCTTTGAGCATGGCCCAGGTGTACTCGGTCAGCGCTTCGCGGTTATCCAGTTCGATGCGCTGGCCATGCTCGGAAACGAGGAAGAACCAGTTGCCGCCCCAGGCGATGTCGCCGCGCACCACGCCATGGCCGGGCACGTCCACCGCCACCTGCTGGCGGTACCGGTAGGAGGGCACGTTGCCCACGGTGATGGCGCCGTCTTCATGCAGGGTGGCGCTGACCTGGCCGACCGGGGTGTCGATCTTGTGCTCGCCCGGCGCGATCAGGCCCAGGTGCTGCAGCGAGGCCACCAGGCCGATGGTGCCGTGGCCGCACATGTTCAGGTAGCCGGCGTTGTTGAAGAAGATCACCCCGCAGGTGGCGTCGGCCGACACCGGCGGGCAGTACAGCGCGCCCACCAGCACATCGTTGCCGCGTGGCTCCAGCAGGCAGGCCTTGCGCCATTGGTCGTGCAGCTCGCGCAGTTCGTCACGCTGTTCGGCCATGCTGCGGCCGTGCAGTTGCGGGAAGCCCCTCATCACCAGGCGGGTGGGTTCGCCGCCAGTGTGGGAGTCGATGACGTGAATCTGTTTCATGGGCTTGTCCCTTGCGTAAAAGATCAGGAAGCGACGGCAGCGGGGCGGCTGGGATAGGTTTCAGCGCTGGCTTCGCTTTCGTCTTCACCTTCCAGGCGTACCAGGTGGGCAGGTACGCCAGTCGCAGCGCCCCAGTAGTAGATGCCCAGCGCGCAGGCGGCCACGGCCAGGGTGTCGAACGGGTGGGCTAGCACGCCCAGGCCGCCAAAACTGCCCAGCCACGACAGCAGGATGGTCACCGCGTAGAAGCCGATCAGCCACGCCGACGAGCGTACTTGCTGGGCCAGCGACAGGTGTTGGGTGGGCACGAAGCGGCCGCACAGCAGGTACAGCACGAACATCACGATCTGCAGGGCCAGCAACCACGACACGGTGTTCCAGCCCGACCAGTACACGATCAGCGCGGCGATGATGAACGACAGCGGGCCGAGCACGCCCATGCCCTTGACCCGGAACGGGCGCGGCATGTCTGGCGCGTTGCGGCGCAGGGCGGCGACGGTGACCGGGGCGACGGCGTAGCTCAGTACCAGGGCAGCCGATACCACGTTGATCAGCGCTTCCCACGATGGGAACGGCAGGGTCCAGAACACCGACAGGCCAAAGGTCAGCCACAGTGCCGGGCGTGGGATGCCGGATTCTGCGTCGATGCGGGTGAAGTACTTGAAGAAGGTGCCGGTCTGCGCCCAGCCATAGACCACGCGCGGGGTGGCGTTCATGTAGATGTTGCCGCAGCCGCTGGGCGAAATCACCGCATCGGCCACCACCAGGTAGGCCAACCAGCCCACACCCAGGGCCAGGGCGATATCTCGGTAGGGCAGGGCCAGCTCCTTGGTCACGCTGGCCCAGCCGTTGGCCAGCATTTCGGTGGGCACACTGCCAAGGAAGGCCAGTTGCAGCAGGGCGTAGATGGCGGTGGACAGCAGCACAGACAAGATCAGCGCGATCGGGATGGTGCGTTGCGGGTTCTTCACTTCGCTGGCCACCGAAATGATCGGCGTCAGGCCCAGGTAGGCGAAGATGATGCCGCCCGCCGACACGGCCATTTCCACGCCGGACAAGCCGAATGGGGCAAAGCCCTGAACCTCGAAGTTTTCTGGTTTGAAGAAGGTGAACAGCACGCCGATCACCAGTAGCGGCACAATGAACTTGAACACGCTGACCAGGTTGTTGGCCTTGGCGAAGGTTTTCACGCTGCGGTAGTTGAGGAAGAAGAACAGCCCCAGCAGGGCGAACTGCACCAGCCAGCCGAGTACGGTCGGGTCACTGGAGCCGGCCTTGGTCAGCCCGGGAAACCAGGCGGCGGCGTATTGGCGTGAGGCGACCACTTCGATGGCAATCAGGCTGGAAAAGGCGATCAGCGTGATGAAACCCATCAGGTAGCCCAGCAGTGGGCCGTGCGAATACACCGGGTAGCGCACCACGCCACCGGCACGGGGCAGGGCGGCGCCTAGCTCGCAGTAGACGATGCCCAGCAGCAGTACGGCGAACCCGCCAAGGAACCAGGAAAGGATGCCAGCCGGGCCAGCGATGGCCGAGACGTGGCTGGCGGCGAACAGCCAGCCGGAGCCGAAGATGGCGCCTAGGCCGATGAAGGTGAGGTCCAGCAGTGATAACTGTTTTTTGAATTTGCCTGACATGGGTTCGCCTTTTTGTTGGTTATTGGATAGGCAGGTCTGATGTCACGAGATGCGGCTTTTTGGGCCGCGCTCTTGTAGGACTTGGGCGGCTTGCGTGGGGCATAGAGTGAACCGGTCGGGTCGGCGGTTCTTGATGGTTTTCTGCAGAGGGGGTGACGAAATCGGCACAGTTGCAGAAAAACGATGGCAAGGCGCACAGCTGGACGATAGGCTGAAAGCCACACTGCATAAGGGCCGGCACAGCCAGCAGAGAACCGAAGATGACCGTCAACCCCTTGGCCACCCTCTACCATTCCATCGACCAGCACCGCCCCGCCACCCTCGAGGCCTTGCTCGCCGGTGTATCGCTGCTGCTGCCGATTCTCGACGCCATCCCCAACGCCGCCATCTTCATCAAGGACCCGGCTGCCCGTTACGTACTGGCCAACGACACCCTGGTTCAGCGCTGCGGCCTCAAGCGCCTGCAGCCGTTGCTGGGCAAGACCAGCGCCGAAGTGTTTCCGGCACAGCTGGGCCCTGGCTACACCGAGCAGGACCGTCGCGTTCTCAAGGAGGGGCTGGTACTGGAAGACCAGTTGGAGCTACACCTGTACGGCAGCCGTGAACCGGGCTGGTGCCTGACCCACAAGCGCCCGTTGTACAACCAGGCGGGCGAGATCATCGGCCTGGTTGGCATTTCGGTAGATTTGCAGTCAGCCGCCGACAGCCACCCTGCCTACCAGCGCCTGGCCGCGGTGGACGAGCATATTCGGCGGCATTTCCACCAACCGATCAGCATGGGCGAGCTGACCCGCATTGCCGGCATTTCCGTGGCCCAGCTGGAGCGCTACTGCAAGCGGGTGTTCCACCTCACGCCCCGGCAGATGATCCACAAGGCGCGCCTGGAGCACGCCCACCGCTTGCTGCATTCGGCGCTACCGATCACTGAAGTGGCGATGTGCTGCGGCTACACCGACCACAGCGCCTTCAGCCGCCAGTTCAAGCAACTGACCGGCTTCACCCCGCGCCAGTACCGCCAGGCGACTGCCGATCAGGTGGCTTGAAACAGCCCGCGCGCTTCGGCAAAGCATTGTTCGGCAATTGCCGAGCGCGGCTCGCTGCGGCGCAGCAGCAAACCGACCGGGCTATGGATGGCGGCGTCGGCCACCGGCAGGATACGCAGGTGTTCGCTGAGGTCTTCCAGGCCGCAGTCCAGTGGCATGATCGCGCAGCACATGCCGGTGTTGATCGCCTGGATCAGCTGGAAGCTCGAGTCGCTCTCCAGCACCGCATTGGGCTCCAGGCCACGGCTGCGGAAGCTCAGGTCCAGCGACTGGCGGTAGTGCATGCCTTTGCTCAGCAGCCCTAGCGGAATGTCGCCGAGTTCGTCCCAGCGCAGCGTGTCGCTGGCGAACTGGAAGTGCCGAGTGTCGTGCAGCAGGCCCATGGTGGTCGTGCCCAGCTCGATCACGTCGAAGAAGCTGGTGTTGACCTGGTCCAGGTAGCAGATACCCAGGTCGAGCTGGTTGCGGCTGAGCCCGTCGATGACCTGCTCCGAGCTCAGCGAGCTGAGCTGAAAGTGCAGTTCGGGGTACTTTTCGCGCAGCGGCAGCAGCAGGTGCATGGGGTTGAAGCTGGCCAGCGGCACGGTGCCCAGGCGCAGGCTGCCGACCACCTGGCCGCGGCAGCTGGCGGCCTCGGCCTGCAGGCCGTCGTGGGCGGCGAGCAGGGTGCGGGCCCAGGCCAGGATGCGCTCGCCGGCCTCGGTGAAACCCTCGAAGCGCTGGCCACGCTTGACCAGTACCAGGTCCAGTTCGTCTTCCAGGTTGCGCAGGCGCATGGACAGCGTCGGCTGGGTGATATGGCACAGCGCCGCGGCCTGGCCGAAGTGGCGGGTCTGGTCGAGGGCGATGAGGAACTTGAGCTGCTTGATGTCCATGGAAGTGCCTGGCGTCTGGTTGTGCAGACCATAACCTACGTCTGCGATAGATGTCATTGATCGGCCGGTACGCCATATCGATTGGACGCACCTGGGGCCATGCCTCTAGCGTGGTGACAATGCCATTCAAGGAGCTTCACCGTGCGCGTCCAACCCGATGCGGTCTTCGTACCGCTGAACATCGCCGTGCTGACTGTCAGCGACACCCGTACCTACGACAACGATACTTCCGGCGAGCTGCTGGCCAGCCGCTCGGTAGAGATCGGCCATCGACTGGTGGCGCGGGCACTGCTCAAGGACGACCTGTACAAGATCCGCGCCCAGGTGGCTACCTGGATTGCCGATGAGCAGGTGCAGGTGGTGCTGATAACCGGTGGTACCGGCTTTACCGGGCGCGACAGCACGCCAGAAGCAGTCGAGTGCCTGCTGGATAAGCGTATCGATGGTTTTGGCGAGCTGTTCCGGGCGTTGTCGATTCTCGATATTGGCAGCTCGACCGTGCAAAGCCGGGCGCTGGCCGGGTTGTCCAACAGAACCTTGGTATGCTGCCTGCCGGGCTCCACCGGGGCTTGCCGTACCGCGTGGGAGGGGATTTTGGCAGAGCAGTTGGATGCCCGACACCGGCCCTGCAACTTCGTCAAACACCTGCTGCCGATCGAGGCCTGTGCAAGCCGGGGCTGATGCTGCTGCCTGTCAGCTCAACACATACCCCACCGGCAACAACGCCGGTGGTAACTGCTGTTCCCCCAGCCCCGCCAGCACATCCCGTTCCACCGTGCGTACCAGGGCATCGGTCGGCAGGTCGTTCTCATCCCGCCCGAATGGGTCTTCCAGTTCGTTGCCAATCGCATCCAGCCCGAAGAAGGTGTACCCCACGATGGTGGTGAACAACGGCGCCAGCCAGCCCAGCGGCTCGGCCAGGGCAAACGGTAGCAGAATGCAAAAAATGTAGATGGTACGGTGCAGCAACAGCGTGTAGGGAAACGGCAAGGGGGTGAACTTGATCCGCTCGCAAGTGGCCTGCACTTCGGTCAGGCCCACCAGGCGTTGTTCCAGCAGGCTGTAGCGCCAATCACTGATCTGTTGTCGTTCGGCCAGGCGTGAGCAGTGCTCGCCTATTTCACGCAGGATACCGTCGCACACGTTGTGCGGGCTGATTGTCTCCGGCCGGGCCAGCCAGGGGCGAGCGGCCGCCAGGTCGTCCTCGTTACGCAGCCGGGCATTCAGTGCATGGGCATAGCCGCACAGGCTGCGCAGCAGCTCGGCTCGCAACTGCTGGTCGGCAATGACCACGCTTTCACGCACGAACGAACGCGTTTCGATGATCAGCTTGCCCCAGGCCTTGCGCCCCTCCCACCAACGGTCGTAGCAGGCGTTGTTGCGAAAGCTCATGAAAATCGACAGCGACAGGCCCAGCAAGGTGAATGGGGTGGCGCTGACCGGGTAGAAAAACGCCGGGAAATGCCGCTCGACCAGCACGATCAGCGCGGCCAGCAGGGTGACCATCAGGCAACGCAAGGCAATGCGTTTGACGATCGACCCCTTGAGGGTGAACAGCACACGCAGTACATCGGAGGTGGGGTGGACGATCATGGAAATCCAGAGGCGGCTGCTCAGCCGCCGGTCATGTTCATGAAGCGCAGGATCTGCACCTCGCCGCCGACTTCGAAGTGATGGCGGTAGGGCTTGAGGTGCAGCGAATCGCGGATGGCCTTTTCCAGGCGCTCGGGGTTGCCTGGGTGGGCGCGCAGCACGTGCTTGAGGTCTACCGAATGTTCGTTGCCCAGGCACAGCAGCAGGCGGCCTTCGACGGTGAGGCGCACACGGTTGCAGGTGGCGCAGAAGTTGTGGCTGTGCGGGGAAATGAAACCGACCCGGGTGTTGGCCGCTTCGGCCAGGCGCCAGTAACGGGCCGGCCCTTGGGATGACTCGGTCGATTCGATCAGGGTGAATTGCCCTGCCAGGCGTTCACGTACTTCATCGCTGGAGCAGAACGATTCGCCGCGCTCATGTTCGCTGATGGTGCCCAGTGGCATTTCTTCGATGAAGGTGATGTCCAGTTCGCGGTCGATGGCAAAACGCACCAGGTCGACCAGTTCATGGTCGTTGCGGCCTTTGAGTACCACGCAGTTGAGCTTGGTGCGTTTGAAACCGGCCTGGCGTGCGGCGTCGATGCCAGCGACCACCTGGGCCAGGTCGCCGGTGCGGGTCAGCTGTTTGAAGCGGTCGGTATCCAGGCTGTCGAGGCTGATGTTCAGGCGCGTGACGCCTGCGTCGAACAGTGGTTGGGCCAGGCGCCCGAGTTGCGAACCATTGCTGGTCATGCACAGCTCGCGCAGGCCGGGCAGGGCGGCGATGCGCCCGCACAGCTCGACGATGCCCTGGCGTACCAGGGGCTCGCCGCCGGTCAGGCGGATCTTGCGGGTGCCCAGGGCGACGAAGCGCTCGGCTACCTGGAACAGTTCTTCGAGGCTGAGGATTTGCTGGCGCGGCAAAAACTGCATGTCTTCAGCCATGCAGTACACGCAACGGAAGTCACAGCGGTCGGTGACCGACATCCGCAGGTAGTCGATTTTCCGGTTGAAGCCGTCGATCAGGGCCCGGCTGTTCTGTTCCACGTGCGCGCTCGAATGGGTTGGGACACAACTCCAAGCTATAACCTGGCCGCAGGGCCGTCAAATTGCTTTGCCCGACTGATTGATCAATGGCCTCTATGACGGCCACACGCGGGTTTCAGCCGGTGATCGAAACCGCTTATCACGCCGTAAGATCTTTCGATTGGACGCCCCCGCCCCACGCTCAATAGGCTGGAAAAAAGCATCGAAGCGTGAGGATTCATCGCATGAGCCAGGACGAACACATCAGGGACTACAAAGGCGCCGCCGCCGGCTGGGGTGCGCTCAAAAGCGTGACCAAGAGCTGGCTGGGCAGCGAAAATGCCTTCAAGAACCTGCGGGCCATGCTCAAGACCAACCAGAACGGCGGCTTCGATTGCCCCGGCTGCGCCTGGGGCGAGTCACCGGAAAGCGACATGGTCAAGTTCTGCGAGAACGGCGCCAAGGCAGTCAACTGGGAGGCCACTGGCCGCTCGGTGGACCCGGCGTTCTTTGCCAGGTACAGCGTCAGCGCGCTGAAGGAACAGACCGACTACTGGCTCGAATACCAAGGCCGTCTCACGCACCCAATGCGCTACGACGCCGCCACCGATCACTATGTCGAAACCACCTGGCAAGAGGCCTTCGAGCTGGTCGCTCGGCACTTGCGTGCGTTGCAGTCGCCGGATGAGGCCGAGTTCTACACCTCGGGCCGGGCCAGCAACGAGGCGGCGTTCCTCTATCAGCTGTTCGTGCGCGCCTACGGCACCAACAACTTCCCCGACTGCTCGAACATGTGCCACGAAGCCAGCGGCGCGGGCATGTCGGAAACCCTTGGCGTGGGCAAGGGCACCGTGGTGTTCCACGATCTGGAGCTGGCCGACGCGATCTTCGTCATCGGCCAGAACCCCGGCACCAACCACCCGCGCATGCTCGAACCGTTGCGCGAAGCGGTCAAGCGCGGGGCCCAGGTAGTCTGCTTCAACCCGTTGAAAGAGCGTGGCCTGGAGCGCTTCCAGCACCCGCAGCACCCGTTCGAAATGCTCAGCAACGGCTCCGAGCCGACTTCCAGCGCCTACTTCCGCCCAGCCTTGGGTGGAGACATGGCGGCCATGCGCGGCATCGCCAAGTTCTTGTTGCAGTGGGAGCGCGACGCCCAGGCCAAGGGTGAACCGGCGGTGTTCGACCACGCCTTCATCGCCGAGCACACCAGCGGCGTCGATGACTACCTGGCAGCGGTCGACGCCACCACCTGGGAGCATATCGTCAAGCAATCCGGCCTGACCCTGGCCGAGATCGAGCTGGCCGCGCGCATGTACCGCAAGGCCGAGCGGGTCATCATGTGCTGGGCCATGGGCGTCACCCAGCACCGCCATTCGGTGCCGACCGTGCAGGAAATCGTCAACCTGCAGTTGCTGCGCGGCAACGTCGGCAAGCCCGGTGCCGGCCTGTCGCCGGTGCGTGGCCACAGCAACGTGCAGGGCGACCGCACCATGGGTATTGATGAGAAACCCAAGGCGGCGCTGCTCGATGCCATCGAAAAACGCTTCCAGTTCCGTGTGCCGCGTGCTCACGGGCACAACGCGGTGTTGGCGATCAAGGCCATGGAAGAGGGGCGGGCCAAGGTGTTCGTCGCCCTGGGTGGCAACTTTGCCCAAGCCACCCCCGACACTCCGCGCACCCACGCGGCACTGCAGAACTGTGCGCTGACCGTGCAGATTTCCACCAAGCTCAACCGCTCGCACCTGGTCACCGGCCGCGATGCGCTGATTTTGCCGTGCCTGGGCCGTACCGAAATCGACCTGCAGGCCGAAGGGCCGCAAGGCGTGACCGTGGAAGACACCTTCAGCATGGTGCACATTTCCAACGGCCAATTGCGTCCACGCTCGCCGCACATGCGCTCGGAGCCGTGGATCATTGCCGGCATGGCCAAGGCCACGCTGGGCAACCAGCCGATCGACTGGGAGTATGCGGTGGCCGACTACAACCGCATTCGTGACATGATTGCCGATGTGATCCCTGGTTTCACCGGTTTCAACGAACGCCTCCATAGCCCAGGCGGTTTCCACCTGGGCAACACTGCCGCCGATCGCAACTTCCGCACGGCCACGGGCAAGGCCCGCTTCATGCCCCACGCGCTGCCCGAAGAGTTGGTCAACGCCAAGGTACTGGCCCGTGGTGACAAACCCGACCTGATCCTGCAGACCCTGCGTTCGCATGACCAGTACAACACCACCCTCTATGGCCTGGACGACCGCTACCGCGGGGTGTTTGGCCTGCGTGAAGTGGTGTTCGTCAACGAGGCCGACATCCGCCGCCTAGGCTTCGAGCCGGGCGAGCAGGTGGACCTGGTGTCGCTGTGGGAGGATGGCGTTGAGCGACGGGTGTCGGGCTTTCGCCTGGTGGCGTATGACGTGCCCGAGGGGCAGGCAGCTGCGTACTACCCGGAGACCAACCCGCTGGTGCCGTTGGAAAGTTATGGCGAAGGGACCTACACCCCGACCTCGAAATTTGTGGCGATCAAGGTTGAGAAAGCCAAGGCGGGGAACCGGATTGCGGCGGTGTTGGCAGCGGATTGATGGGTTGCCTGTACCGGCGTATTCGCGGGCTTGCCCGCGAAGAATCCAGCGCCGATTCAGGCGCGATGCACGGGGTAAGCCGTGGTGTATTTCATCTGCTCCATGGCAAAGCTGGAGGTGATGTTCGACAACCCATCGGTACGGGTAATCAGCTTTTTGTAGAACCGGTCATACGCCGAGATATCCCCCACCACCACCCGCAGCATGTAGTCCCAATCCCCTGACATGCGGTAGAACTCCATCACTTCTTCGAACCCCGTCACGGTCGCGGCGAACTGCTCCAGCCAGGCGCTGTCGTGGCGCTGGGTCTTGAGCTGGACGAACACGGTAAGCCCCAGCCCGAGCCGTTCGGGGTCGAGCAGGGCGACACGGCCGAGGATGTAGCCGTCTTCCTCCAGGCGCTTGACCCGCTTCCAGCACGGCGTGGTGGACAGGTTGACGGCCTCGGCCAGGTCCTTCAGCGAGATCGAAGCGTCGCGCTGAAGCAGGGTGAGAATGTGCTGGTCGAAACTGTCCATATCGCGCGCTGGCCGTGCAGAAAAATATTTCACAGATTACCCCAAGCCCAGACGATTTGGGTTATGCGATAGTGGCGACTTTCACTCTGCCAATGGGCCTGACCATGTCCGAAAAGCCGCGCAATTTCGCCACCCGCACCATTCACGCCGGCGAGCAGTTCAGCGTCGCCGATAACGCCATTTTCCCGGCCATCGTCACCGCCAGCTCGTTCACCAAGCGCAGCCTGGACGACAAGCCGGAATATTCCTACAGCCGCGTCGGCAACCCGACCCGGCATGCCTACGAAACCTGCGTTGCCGCCCTGGAAGAAGGTGTGGGCGCAGTGGCCTGCGCCTCAGGGGTGAATGCCACCGCGACCGTGCTGGAGCTGCTGCCCAAAGATGCTCATGTGGTGGTGATGAACGGTGTGTACGGTGGCACCTTCCGCATCATGGAAGACTACCGCAGCCGCACTTCGGGCCTGACCACCACCTACGTCGACCTCAACGACCTCGAGGCCGTGGCGGCTGCGATCAAGCCGCAAACCCAACTGATCTGGATCGAATCGCCGACCAACCCGTTGCTGCACCTGGTCGACATCAAGGCGGTATGCGACCTGGCCAAGGCGCGGGGTATTCTGACCTGTATCGACAACACCTTCTGCTCACCGTGGAACCAGCGCCCGATCACCCTGGGCGTGGACCTGGTGATGCACTCGGCCAGCAAATACATCGGCGGCCACTCCGACCTAACGGGTGGTGTGGTGGTGGCAGCCAATGATGCGCTGCTGGCGCGCCTGCGCCGTATCAGCATGGCGATTGGTGCGGTGCAGGGGCCGTTCGACTGCTACCTGGCCCTGCGCGGTCTGAAGACCCTGGATGTACGCATGGAACGCCAATGCGCCAATGCCTTGCAAGTGGCCCGCTTCCTCGAAAGCCACGCGCAGGTCGAGCAGGTGTATTACCCAGGGTTGGAAAGCCACCCACAGCATGCGCTGTGCAAGCGTCAAATGCGCAGTGGCGGTGCGGTGGTGGCGATGAAGGTGAAGGGCGACCGCGCTGCGCTCAACCGCCTGGTGGAGGCGCTGCAGATCTTTGTGCTGGCCGACTCGCTGGGTGGGGTGGAGAGCATGATCAACCACTCCTGGAGCATGTCGCACTGCTCGTTGAGCCCTGAGCAGAAAGGGGTGATGGGGATCAGCGAGAACCTGCTGCGGCTGTCGGTGGGGATCGAGGACTACCGCGACCTGGTCGAGGACCTGGATGGGGCGCTGAAAGCGCTGGTTGCTGTGTAAGGGCAACTGGCTTCTTCGCGGGCTTGCCCGCTTCCACAGGTACTCCACAGGTCTTGAGGGCCGTGGTGACTCTGTGGGAGCGGGCGAGCCCGCGAAGAGGCCGGCAGGTTCAATGAATGCCCGTCAGGATTTGGGCGGATGAATGATCCGTTCGATCTTGTCCTTGATCAGTAACCTTTCCTTGCGCAGGCGGTTGACGGCCTCGTCGTTGGTGCCGTTGCCTTCGGCGGCGACCACCTCCTTGTCCTTGGCGTTGTACTCCTTGTGCAGTTTGTGCAGGTCGTGGTCCTTGTCTATGAGCGCCTGGAATGCATCAGCGGTAACGTGCAGGTCAGCGAGCAGATCATGCGGAACTGGCATTTCTTCACCTCTGTCAGGGTTGTCGGTAAGGTCCTGACCACTGAGGATAGCTGCCTTTGCGCAGGCTTGTAGCGGCCGCCCAGCCTGAATGGCAGCTGAATGGCTTTCAGGTAATTGATAAAAGACGCGCCTTCACGAAATTGTTACCGACTTTTTCACGAAAAATTGATGACGCGCTTTCTAGAGTTCGCCCAACTTTCCCACGGTGCCAATTGGCCTGGGGGTTGATAATCACTCTTGATTGCGAACACTGATGCTCAACTTCAAATCCCTGCGGACTGAATGGGTCACGCTGCTGGCCAGCCTTTACCTGCTGATCGGCTTCAACATGTTCCTTTGGGGGCATCTGCAAGAGATTGTGCCCGCCGGCCTGTCGGGGCTCTGGCTGAGCCTGGCGTTTGCCGTGCTGATGCTGTTCGCTTTCAATCTAATCCTCACGTTGTTTGCCTTCCGCTATGTATTGAAGCCGGTACTTATCGTGTTGTTCATGAGTGGCGCGGGTGTGGCTTACTTCATGAATCAGTACGGCGTACTTATTGACTCTGGCATGTTCCGTAATATGGCCGAGACCAATGTTGCGGAAGTGCGCGACCTGATGTCGTTCAAGTTTGCCGCCTATATTCTGCTGCTTGGCGTACTGCCTTCGGTTCTGTTGTGGAAAGCGCCGATCGCCTACCGTGCCTGGCACCGCGAGCTGCTGGGCAAGCTGGTGGTCAGCGGTGCCTGCGTGGTGGCCCTCGGCTCGGTAGCGTTGGTCAATTATCAAGGGTTGTCGTCGCTGTTTCGCAATCACCATGAACTGCGCCTGATGCTGACCCCAAGCAATATCGTCGGGGCCTCCATTGGTTATGTCAGCGAGCGTGTCGGTACCGCCTCGCGCCCGTTCCAGAATTATGGCGAAGATGCCAAGCGTGATGCAGCCTGGCAAAAACATGAGCGCAAGTCGCTGACCGTGCTGGTGGTTGGGGAAAGTGCCCGGGCAGACCATTTCGGTGTGCTGGGCTACGACCGCGACACCACGCCGAACCTCGCCAAGCAACAGGGCTTGCTGGCGTTTTCCGACGTGCACTCGTGCGGTACGGAAACGGCGGTCTCGGTGCCGTGCATGTTCTCTGGCATGACGCGCAAGGACTACGATGCCCGCGTGGCCAAGAACCGCGAAGGGCTGCTGGACATCCTCCAGCGTGCCGGCCTGGCCGTGCAGTGGCGTGACAACCAGTCGGGTTGCAAGGGTACCTGCGACCGGGTGCAGTTCATCGATGTCAGCAATCTCAAGGACCCGCAACTGTGTGCCAATGGCGAATGCCATGACCAAATCCTGCTGCAGGGCCTGGACGAGCTGATCGACAACCTCGACAAGGACACCGTGCTGGTGCTGCACCAGATGGGCAGCCACGGCCCCGAGTATTTCAAGCGCTACCCCAGTGGCGAAGAACGCTTCACCCCGGTGTGCCAGAGCAACGCGCTGAACCAGTGCAGCGAGCAGGAAATCATCAACGGCTACGACAACACCCTGGCCTATACCGACAAGGTGCTGGCCTCACTGATCGACACCCTGCGCAGCAAGCAGGACAAGGTCGACACGGCGATGATCTACCTGTCCGACCATGGCGAGTCGCTGGGTGAGTACAACCTGTTCCTGCACGGCACGCCGTACGCCATTGCCCCCGAGCAGCAGAAGCACGTACCGCTGCTGACCTGGTTCTCCGACAGCTACAAGGAAGACTTTGGCATCGATACCGACTGCCTGGCCAAGCTCAGCGATGCCCCGCTGTCGCAGGACAACCTGTTCCATTCGATGCTCGGCCTGTTGCAGGTGCGCACCGAGGTCTACCGGCAGTCGCTGGACATGTTCGCCAGTTGCCGGCCTTGGCTGGCGGCCAAGCGCTGAAACGAAGCGCGCTTTCCGTGGGCGCGGGCGTGCCCGCCCCCACATAACTGCACCACTGATCGATATCAAGGATGGCCCGGGTTTCACCAGCAGTGCCCGCGCCGTATATACTGCGCGCCAATGTTAGTGGGAGAGCCTTGTGGCCATCGAAATTCACTGGATCCGTGACGACCAGAGCCTGGCCGAACACTGCCGCGACTGGCACCAACTGCCCTTCGTCGCCGTCGATACCGAATTCATGCGGGTCGACACCTTCTACCCTAAAGCCGGGCTGATCCAGATCGGCGACGGCCAGCGGGCCTTTTTGATCGATCCATTGCTGATCGGTGACTGGCAACCTTTGGCCGACTTGCTGGAAGACAGCGGTGTGGTCAAGGTGCTGCACGCCTGCAGCGAAGACCTCGAAGTGCTGTTGCGCCTGACCGGCAAGCTGCCCCAACCACTGTTCGACACGCAGTTGGCCGCCGGTTACCTGAACCTGGGCTTCTCCATGGGCTATTCGCGCCTGGTGCAGGACGTGCTGGGCATCGAACTGCCCAAGGGTGAAACCCGCTCCGACTGGCTGCAACGCCCGCTCTCGGAAACCCAGGTCAGCTACGCTGCCGAAGATGCCGTGCACCTTGCCGAATTGTTCACCGAGCTGCGCCCGCGTTTGAGCGACGACAAGTACACCTGGGTGCTGGAAGACGGCGCCGAGCTGGTGGCCGCGTTGCGCCGTGAAGTCGAGCCCGAAACCCTGTACCGCGACGTGAAACTGGCCTGGAAGCTGGCGCCTCAGCAACTGGCCGTGCTGCGTGAGCTGTGCGCCTGGCGCGAGCGCGAAGCACGCCACCGCGACGTGCCGCGTAACCGCATCCTCAAAGAGCACTCGCTGTGGCCCATGGCCAAGAGCCAGCCAAACAACCTGTCGGCGTTGGCCAAGATCGACGAGATGCACCCGCGCACCATTCGTCAGGACGGAGAGTTTCTCATCCAGCTGATCAAGCGCGCCGCCAGCCTGCCCGCCGAACAATGGCCGCAGGTGTTGCCCGAGCCGCTGCCGATCGAAGCCGCTGGCATCCTCAAACAGCTGCGTGCCATCGGCCAGGCCGAAGGCGAGCGCCTGGGGATTGCCCCTGAGCTGATGCTGCGCAAGAAAACCCTGGAGGCGCTGCTCAAGAGCGGTTACCCCCATGGTCCTTATCAACTGCCCGATTCGCTGCGCGGCTGGCGCCGTGAGCGTATGGGCCAGGCCCTGCTGGACAACCTTGCAGGTGCCGGAGAGATTCGATGAAACGCATTTGCTCGATTTACAAGAGCCCACGCAAGAACGAAATGTACCTGTACGTGCTCAAGGCTGACGGCCTGGAGCGCGTGCCCGAAGGCCTGCTGCCGTTCTTCGGCACCCCGATGCACGCGTTCGACCTGGTGCTCAGCCCTGAGCGCAAGCTGGCCCGCGAGGACATCACCAAGGTGCTGGAAAACCTCGACAACCAGGGCTACCACCTGCAGATGCCGCCGGCGGAAGACGAGTATATCGAGCACCTGCCCGAAGAGCTGCTGCGCCGTAACGACCCGGTCTGATCATGCGTGTACTGATTGCCGAGCATGATCATGCTCGATACGCCGAGCTGTTGCGCGCAGCCGCACCTGAAGTGGAAGTCTTGACCAGCGGCGACTCTGCCGAACTTGCCCGCCTGGCGCCTCAGTGCCCGGTGTGGCTGGGCCAGCCGGACCTGCTGGCAAGCCTGCTGCGCCAGGGCCACAAACCGGGCTGGATGCAGTCGACCTGGGCCGGTATCACGCCGTTGCTGGCCGATGGCCTGCCGCGTGATTACCGCCTGACCCGTGCAGTGGGCATCTTCGGCCAAGTGATGGCCGAATACATGCTCACCTACATGCTTGGCCACGAGCGCGAGGTGCTGTCGCGCCTGGTCAGCCAGGTCGAGCGGCGTTGGGATGACCGCCCGGGGCGCAGCCTGGAAGGGCGCAAGGTGCTGGTTGTCGGCACAGGCGACATTGGCCAGCGTGTGGCCGAGTTTCTGCAGCCGTTTGGCGTGGTGCTGTACGGGGTTGCCAGCAGCGCCCGTGAACAGGCGCCGTTCGTCGAGGTGGCGGCGCTGGCCGACCTGCCGCGCATGGTTGCCCAGGTCGACTACGTGCTCAACCTGCTGCCGGACACGCCGGCCACCCATGACCTGTACGACGCGGCGCTGTTCAAGTGCTTCCAGCCCTCGGCCTTGTTCATCAATGCCGGGCGCGGGGTGGCGGTGGTCGATGCCGACCTGGTAGAGGCGTTGAAGGAAGGCCATCTCGCCGGTGCGGTGATCGATGTCTGCCGGCAGGAGCCGTTGCCCAAGCAGCACCCGTTCTGGACCGCATGGGGCTTGCTGCTCACCGGGCACAGCTCGGCACCCACCTCGCCTGCGGCGATGGTGCGGTTGTTTGTCGAGAATGTACGGGCTTATGAAGCGGGGCAGGGGCTGCGTGGCGAAGTGGACTTCGCTCGGGGCTACTGAATTCTGTTGTCTGTACCGTCCTTTTCGCAGCACACGGCCGGTACAGCCAACCCCTAGCTTACAGGCTGAAATCGCCCTCGGCCGCCAGCTCGCTCAACGGCTTGCGTGGGCTCGGTACTTCACGCGCCTGCAGCGCCTCGTCCAGGCTGGCCTTGTCACCCAGCTTGCCGATCGCCACCATGGCATGCAGCACATAGCCTTCAGGAATCTTCAGTTCCTGACGCGCCAGGTCCTGGTCGAAGCCGGCCATGCCATGGGTATGCCAGCCGCTGATGCTGGCTTGCAGCGCCAGGTGCCCCCAGGCGGAGCCGGTGTCGAAGGTGTGCCACAGCGCCGGTTTTTCTTCCGTGGCGCCTGGGGCCGCGAACGTGGTCTTGGAAATGACCAGCACCAGTGCCGATGCCTGTTGCGCCCAGCTACGGTTGAACGGCACCAGCAGGCTCAGGTAGCGCTCCCAGCTCGGCGTGTCACGGCGGGCATAAAGGAAGCGCCAAGGCTGCGAGTTGTACGCCGACGGTGCCCAACGGGCGGCTTCAAGGAAGCTCAGCAGGGTTTCTTCGCTGATCGGCTCGGCGGTAAAGGCGCGTGGCGACCAGCGGTTGATGAACTGCTCGTTGATGGCGTAATCGGCAATGCGGGGGTTGGCGCTCATGGCGGCTCCTGCAAACGGACGGGAAAAGCGCACGCTACTGCGTCCCGTCGCGACTGACAAGCGGTCTGGCTTTGCCGAAGGCCAGGCTCTAGACTGGCGCCGCCGCGCGCCGTGGCCCCAAGATGAATGCAGGAACCCCGTGTGATGATCGCTGAAAACGCGCCGTTCTGGCGGCGCAAGACCCTCGAACAACTCAGCCCGCAAGAGTGGGAGTCGCTGTGTGACGGCTGCGGCCTGTGCTGCCTGCAAAAGCTCGAGGACGAAGACGACAACAGCGTCTATTACACGCGCATCGCCTGCAAGCTGCTGGACCTTGATTCCTGCCAGTGCAGCGACTACCCCAACCGCTTCGCCCAGGTGCCGGACTGCATCCAGCTCACCCCAGGCAAGGCCGACCAATTCAAGTGGCTGCCGAGTACCTGCGGCTACCGCCTGGTCAGTGAGGGCAAGGACCTGCCAGCCTGGCATCACCTGGTTTGTGGCGATCGTCAACAGGTCCATGAACAGCGCATTTCCCAGTCGGGGCGTATGCTCAGGGAGCAGGATGTGCATGAAGACGACTGGGAAGACCACCTGATCTTCCGCGCCAGCTGACCGGCGCGGCCCGCTGCCACGGGGAAACAAGGAGTTTCTGTATGCGTTGCCAGCTGTTCTTGCTGTTGGGCCTGATGGCCAGTTCGCCAGCCTGGGCGAAAAAAGTCGACCTCGACTACCAGGTGCGCCTGCTGCCTGCCAGTGGTCAGGCGCAAGTCCGCGTGACATTGGCCGACGGCAGCGCCGTGCGCAGCCTGGACTTCGACCTGGGCAAGGCCGGTGCCTACAGTGGCTTCCAGGCAGATGGCCAATGGCAACTCAAGGGCCAGCGTGGTGTGTGGCAGCCGGCGGCGGGCAAGACCAGCCTCAGCTACCGCGTGCAGTTGGACCAGAAACTGACCAGTGGCGCTTATTCATCGCGCATTACCCCGCATTGGGCGCTGTTTCTCGGCGATCAGCTGATACCGCCTGCGCGTCTCGATCAGCAGGATGGCACGGAGCTTGTGGCGCGCCTGGCTTTCGACCTGCCCGAAGGGTGGAAAAGCATCGAAACCTCATGGCCGCGTATTGGCAAGGACAAATTCCGCATCGACAACGTTTCGCGCCTGTTCGATCGCCCGACCGGCTGGATGCTGGCCGGTGACCTGGGTAGCCGCCGTGCCCGCCTGGGCGATACCGAAGTGACCGTTGCCGCGCCGGTGGGGCAGGGCATGCGGCGTATGGACAGCCTGACCTTGCTCACATTCGTCTGGCCGCAATTGCAGGCAGTGTTCCCGCGAAATCCGCCAAAGCTGCTGCTGGTGGGGGCGCGTGACGGCATGTGGCGTGGGGCGATGGCGGCCCAGGGCTCGCTGTACCTGCACAGTGCTCGGCCGATGGTCAGCGAGAATGGCAGCAGCCCGTTGTTGCGCGAAGTGGTGCAGCTGTTTGCGCAGATTCATGGGCGCGACGGCAATGACTGGTTGGTAGAGAGCCTGACCGATTACTACGCCAGTGAGTTGCTGCGCCGTTCCGGTGGCGTAAGCGATGACCGTTACCAGGCCTGGCAGGCCCGCCTGAGCAAGCAAGGCGCCAAGGTCACCCGGCTCAAGGGCGAGCGCGCAAGCCCTGCCCAGGTGGCCCGTGGGGTGATATTGCTTCAGGCATTGGACAAGGAAATCCGCATTCACACCCAGGCCAAGCGCTCGCTGGACGATGTGGTGCGCGGGTTGATGCGCTTGCCCAGCGTCAGTACCGAGGACTTCGTGCAGATCAGCGAGAATGTGCTGGGCCGGCGTTCCGAGGTTTTGCAGAGCAAGGCGTTGCGCTAGGCATTTTTGTTACCTGTACCGACCTCTTCACGGGCGTGCCCGCGAAGAGGTCGGTACAGGTAAAGCAGATTCAGCTGTCGGCCAACGGATCCTTCCCGGTTACCGTCACCCCTCTGGTCGCCGCCCTGGCACTGGCCTTCAACACCTCCAGCTCTGCCGCGCTGCGCGCTATATCCGAACGCAACCGGTGGTATTCCTGCCGATGCCGCTGCCACCAGGCCTTGGTTGAGCAGTGCCCGCTGACGCCGCGTGCTACCGCAATGCCGCCCACCACCATTTGCAGCAAGCCGACCAGGCCACCATGGCGCAGCCCCTTGCTGAACATCAGCGCTCCGCCGGCCAGTGAGCTGACCCGTTCCAGGCCATGAACATTGTGCTGCGACGTCGCAGCAGAGTGGATATCGAGCATGGCAAGACCTCCGTGTGAAATGTCTGCAGGTGACCCGCAGGAAGTCGCCGGCGTTCACTCGGGGCGCCCGGCGGTAACCCGCGTCGCACCCAGGGCCCTGTCATGCGCCTTCCAGCGGTGCCCATGTCATCTATGGTCAACTCCGTGGCGGATCCAGGCAACTTGACCGCCCCCTTGCTGGCGTACCGTGACCGGGCGCGAAGCTCATCCACGCGGGGTTTCGATCCAGGAGCTTCACGTCCCCCCACAAAGAAAACAAAAGCAGGGATCAGGATGACAATGACAACCGCGAGTGGCGCCGGCAATCAGCTGGCGCAAGGCTTCAAGCAACGCCACGTGACCATGCTCTCCATTGCCGGGGTAATCGGTGCCGGGTTGTTCATCGGCTCCGGGCACGCCATCGCCGCGGCCGGCCCCTCCGCCATCGTCGCCTACGCCTTGGCAGGTGCATTGGTGGTACTGGTGATGCGCATGCTCGGGGAAATGGCAGTCGCCAGCCCCGATACCGGCTCGTTCTCCACCTACGCCGACCGCGCCATCGGCCGCTGGGCCGGCTTTACCATCGGCTGGCTGTACTGGTGGTTCTGGGTGCTGGTGATTCCCATCGAAGCCATCGCCGCTGGCGTGGTGCTCAACAACTGGTTCCCGCACATCGATGCCTGGTTCTTTGCCCTGAGCATGACCGTGCTGCTGACCGCCACCAACCTGTTCAGTGTGGCCAAGTACGGCGAATTCGAATTCTGGTTCGCCATGCTCAAGGTCATTGCCATCGTCGCGTTCATCGCCCTGGGGGCAGCGGCGCTGGCCGGTGTGTTGCCAGGGCGTGAAGTCAGTGGGCTGCCACGGTTGCTGGAGCAGCAGGGCGGGTTTATGCCCAATGGCTGGACGGCGATTATCGGCGCCTTGCTGACCACCATGTTCAGTTACCTGGGTACCGAGGCGGTGACCATTGCCGCCTCCGAATCGAAAGACCCGGCACGCAACATCGCCAAGGCTACCCGTTCGGTCATCTGGCGCATCAGCGTGTTCTACCTGCTTTCGATCTTCGTGATCATCTCGGTGGTGCCATGGAACGACCCGCTGCTGCCCGTGCAGGGCTCCTACCAGCGAGCGCTGGAAATCATGAGCATCCCCTACGCCAAGCAGTTGGTGGACATCGTCGTGCTGGTGGCGGTGGCCAGCTGCCTGAACTCGTCGATCTACATCTCGTCGCGGATGCTCTACTCGCTGAGCAAGCGTGGCGATGCACCGGGCTTCATCCAGCGCACCTCGAAGGTTGGCGTACCGCGTGCGGCGGTGATTGGCAGTACGCTGATCGGCATGTTGGCGACCATCGTCAACTACTTTGCCCCGGCTGAGGTGTTCGCCTTCCTGCTGGCCAGCTCCGGTTCGATTGCCTTGCTGGTGTATCTGGCGATTGCGTGCTCGCAACTGCGCATGCGCGCGATCCTGCAGCGGCAGAATGTCGAGATCGCTTTCCGTATGTGGCTGTACCCGTGGCTGACCTATGCAGTCATCGGCTTCATCATCTTTGCCCTGGGCACCATGTTTGTCATGCCCAAGCACCGCATGGAGGTGTCGCTGACTCTGGCACTGGCGCTGGTGATTCTGGTGCTGGGGGTGGTTACCAGCAAACGGCATGCGCGGCGGGAGGCCTTGGCAACCGCGTAACGGGAAATGTGACTGGAAGGGAGCCACCTGCTTGCAGGTGGCTTTTTTGTTTGTAGCGGCGAAGAGGCCGGCACATTGTGCGCACTTGTCTTGTCTGGAGAGTTTTTTGTCCGGTTTGGCAATGCAGCCTCAAGGGTGTTTAATCTCCCCCGGAAACCCGCTGGAACCCTTATAAACAAAGGCTCAGACAGATTTCGCCGTTCATCGAAAATGCTGTAGACACATTGTCTAACAGTACCCTATAGTCGTTATACAAATAGTAGACACAGCGCTATGACAACAAAGAAGGCCGCCATGAAAGCCACCGTCCAACCACTCGCTGCAGAAGTGCCGCAGGACCGCAAAGCCGTCCTCGCCGAAGCGCTGCGTCGCCGGATCCTGAGCATGGAACTGGCCCCGGGCGCCGTGGTGGATGAATTGGCCCTGTGCGACGAATTTGGCCTGTCGCGCCCCCCTGTGCGCGAGTTGCTGCGCCAGATTGCCGCCGAAGGCTACATCGAACTGGAAGCCAACCGCGCGCCACGCGTCGCCGCCATGAACCACGAGTCGCTGCACAGCTTTTACGTTGCCGCCCCGCTTATCTACGTGGCCACTACCCAGCTGGCCGCCACCTATGCCAGCGCTGAAGAAATCGCAGTGCTCAAGGCTATCCAGGCCCAATTCCGCCAGGCCATCGAAGAGCGCGACGTGGAAAACCGCGTGCTTTACAACGACGCCTTCCACCTGGAAATCGGCAAGATGGCGCACAACGATTACCTGATGCCAAGCCTGCGCCGCCTGCTGATCGACCACACCCGCTTGGGCAAGATCTTCTATCGCCACCCGACCACCGACGACATGCAGCGCGACCTCGAGCTGGCGTGTGAACAGCACGAACAAATGATCCAGGCCATCGAGCGCCGCGACCCGCAAGCCGCAGGCCAGCTGGTGCGTGAGCACTTCGAGCTGTCGCGCCGGCGCATGGCGGAGTACGCCGCGCCGCAAGGGCTGGATGTGCCGATTCAGATTTGAGTTACACAGGTAAGCCCCGCCGGTGCTGACCATTCGACGACTACAAGAACCAGGTTTGTGACATGACAAGAATAAGTTCGTTACCCGCCGATGATGCCACCTGTGGCTGGTATCACCTGAGCAAGCCCCGCACGCCAAGGCCGGCCCACAAGGGCCACAGCCAGACGCGCTGGGTGGTGGTCGGCGCCGGTTTCACCGGCCTGGCTGCCGCGCGGCAGCTGGCAACGAACTTTCCGCATGACGAGATCATACTGGTCGAGGCCCAGGAGGTCGGTTATGGCACCTCCGGGCGCAATGCCGGCTTTGCCATCGACCTGCCGCACGATATCGGCGCCGAGGACTACATTGGCGACATCGATATCGCCAAGACCGTGCTCAAGCTCAACCTGGGTGGCCAGCAGTACCTCAAGGACCTGATCGAGCGTTACGACATCGAGTGCCAGTTCCGCCACTGCGGCAAGTACCAGGCGGCCATCGAAGGCCGCGGTATTGCCGTGCTGGATGCCTACCGCCGGGGGCTGGACAAACTGGGGCAACCCTACGAAGTGGTCGAGGGGCGCGACCTGCCTGAGCACATCGGCACGGATTTCTACCGCAAGGGCCTGTTCACGCCCGGCACTGCCTTGCTGCAACCTTCGGCGTTGGTCAAAGGCCTCGCCGACAGCCTGCCGTCCAACGTCTCGTTGTACGAGCACACCCCGATCACCGACGTCGAGTACGGCGACAAGGTGGTGCTGCGCCACGCCCACGGTTCGATCACCGCCGACAAGCTGGTGCTCACCACCAACGCCTTCGGCATGAGCT
>NZ_BCBQ01000090.1:0-25058 GCF_001320885.1 Pseudomonas sp. NBRC 111140 | reverse complement strand
ATGACGTTGCGCGAGCCTGGGTGCAGGGTCAGGCAGCCCACTGTGCCGCAGGCATGTGGCTGGTGGGCGTGGGCCGTGCGGTTGACCGCAGCCACCACGTCGGTGGCGCCGACCAGGGCGTCCTTGCGCAGGTGCATGGGGGTGGGCCCGGCATGTGCCTCGACGCCGGTCAGCACCAGGTCGAACCACTTTTGTCCCAGACAGCCCTGAACCACGCCAATGGTGGTGCGCTGGTCTTCCAGCACCGGGCCCTGTTCGATATGCGCTTCGAAGTAGGCGCCGACGGCATGCCCGGTCGGCACGCGTGGGCCGGCGTAACCGATGCGCTGCAGCTCCGCGCCAACCGACACGCCCTGCTCGTCGACCTTGTCCAGGGTCTCCTGCAGGCCGAACTTCCCGGCGAACACGCCCGAGCCCATCATGCAGGGCGGGAAGCGCGAGCCTTCTTCGTTGGTCCACACCACCACTTCCAGTGGGGCTTCGGTGGTCAGCTTCAGGTCGTTGAGCGTGCGCATCACCTCAAGGCCTGCCATGACGCCGTAGCAGCCATCGAACTTGCCGCCGGTGGGTTGGGTATCGATATGGCTACCGGTCATGACCGGCGGCAGGGCAGGGTTGCGGCCGGGGCGACGGGCAAAGATGTTGCCGATGGCGTCGACGCTGACCGTGCAGCCGGCCTCTTCGCACCAGCGTACGAACAGGTCGCGGGCCTGGCGGTCGAGGTCGGTCAGGGCCAGGCGGCACACGCCACCCTTGGCAGTGGCGCCGAGCTGGGCAAGGTCCATCAGCGATTGCCAAAGGCGCTCGCGGCTGACCAGTGAACCTTGGCCAAGCAAGTGCTGCGAAGGATCGATGCGGGTGTTCATGGGCGTTCTCCTTTCAGGCGCTCAGGGCCAGGTAACGGTTCTTGATGCTTGGGTCCTCGCGGAACTGCGCGGCGCTGCCCTGGTAGGCGACCCGGCCCTGTTCAAGCACGTAATGGCGATCGGCGAGTGCATCGCAGACCATCAGGTTTTGCTCCACCAGCAGGATCGACAGGCCTTCGTCCTTGATCCGCCGCAGGATCTTCACCAACTCGTCGACGATCACCGGGGCCAGGCCTTCGGTGGGTTCGTCGAGGATCAGCAGCTTGGGGCCGTTGAGCAGGGCGCGGGCGATGGCCAGCATCTGCTGCTCGCCACCGGACAGGGCGAAACCACCATTGAGGCGCCGCTCCTTGAGCCGTGGGAACATGCTGTAGACGTCCTCCAGCTGCCAGCGGCTGGCCTTGCGCACGGCTATCTTCAGGTTCTCTTCCACACTGAGCTGGCGGAAGATGCCACGGTGCTCAGGCACCAGGGCAATACCAAGCCGGGCGATATCGAAGATTTCACGGCCGACCAACTGTTGGCCGTTGAAGCTGATCTGCCCCTGCCGTGGGCGGACGATGCCAAGGATGCTGCGCAGGGTGGTGGTCTTGCCGGCACCATTGCGCCCGAGCAGCGTCACCAGTTCGCCTGCTTCAACCTTGAGCGAGACACCTTCGAGCACATGGCTCTTGTCGTAATAGGAGTGGATCGAATCGACGTTGAGCATCAGGCGGCCTCTCCAAGGTAGGCGGTGCGTACGCGCTCGTCGTTGCGCACCTGTTCAGGGGTACCCTCGACCAGAATCTGGCCGTGGCTCATCACCGTGATGCGCTGGCTGATCGACATGACGATGCTCATGTTGTGCTCGATCAGCAGCACGGTGTGGTCGCGGCCGAGGTCGCTGATCAGGTCGGTCATCACCGGAATGTCGTCGATGCCCATGCCCGAGGTGGGTTCGTCGAGCATCAGCAGGGTGGGCTTGGCGCAGATCGACATGCCCACTTCCAGCACCCGTTGCTGGCCGTGTGACAGCTCGCCGGCCAGGGTTTCGGCGCGGGCGCTCAGCTTCAGGCGTTCCAGCACCTGGTCGGCGGTGTTCCAGTGGCTGCGTTTGTGCTCCACACTGCGCCAGAAATTCAGGGCGCCCAGGCCGTCTCGGCCCTGGGCGGCCAAGCGCAGGTTTTCGCGCACGGACAGGTTTTGGAACAGGCTGGTGAGCTGGAACGAACGCGCCATGCCCAGCGCCACCCGCCCGTGGGACGGCTTGCGGATGATGTCCTGGCCGTTGAACAGGATCTTGCCCGCCGTGGCCTGACGCTCGCCGGTCAAGCAGTGGAACAGGCTGGTCTTGCCAGCACCGTTGGGGCCGATGACGGTGTGGATGGTGCCGGCGCGGACCTTGAGGTCAACGCCTGCGACTGCCTTGAACGGCCCGTAGGCCAGCTCCAGTTGGCGGGTTTCCAGGAGGTAGTCGCTCATCATAGGGTCTCCTTGGTCTTGGCCTGGGGTTTGTCATTGGCACTGCGGGTGGCCAGCAGGCGCTTGCCCAGTTCGGCCAGTCCACCCCACAGGCCGCCCCGCATGAACACCACCACCAGAATCAGGATGACCCCCAGCAGCATCAGCCAGCGTGGCCACAGCTCCGACAGCACGTCACCCAGCAGCACGATGGCGCCGGCCCCCAGCAGTGAGCCGAACAACGAGCCGGTGCCGCCGACGATGGTCATGATCAGGATGTTCTCGCTCATCATCAGGTCGATGTTCGACAGCGGCGCAAAGTGCAGCAGCATGGCGTACAGCGCGCCGGCGATGCCGGTGATGGCGCCCGACAGCATGAACACCAGGATCTTGAAGTGGCGGGTGTCGTAGCCAATGGCGGCAGCGCGGGTCTCGTTCTCGCGGATAGCCAGCAGGGTGCTGCCGAATGGCGAGTGGATCACCCGCAAGGCAGCGGCGAAAATCAACAGGAACAGCACGGCGACGAACACATAGAAATGCCGAGGGTCAGCCAGGTCGACCAGCACATGGCCGGCGATTTCGATGTTGGGCCGGGGCACATCGAGCAGGCCGTTGTCGCCGCCGGTCCAGCCGCTTAGGGTATAAGCCAGGAAATAGGCCATCTGGCTGAAGGCCAGGGTCAGCATGACGAAGTAGATGCCCGTGCGGCGGATCGCCAATGCGCCCACCAGCAGTGCCAGGAAGGCGCCGAACACGGCTGCGCCAAGCAGCGCGGCGAACATGCCCCAGTGCAGGTGAATCATCAGCAGCGCCGCGCCATAGGCGCCCACGCCAAAGAAGATGCCCTGGCCGAACGACAGCAGGCCGGTGTAGCCGAGCAGCAGGTTGCAGGCCAGGGCGGCCAGGGCAAAGATCAGGATTTCGGTGGCCAGGGTGGCCGAAGGCAGCAGCAACGGCAGCGCCACCAGGCTGGCAACCACCAGCAACAGCAGTGCCGGGGCGCGGCCCTTGGCGACTGGCAATGGGTTTTTCTCGCTCATGTCAGGCTCTCCCGAACAGGCCATAGGGACGGACCAGGATCACTGCGGCCATGGCGCCGTAGATCATCAGGCTGGCGCCTTGCGGCCAGAGGCTGGTCATCATGCTTTGCACCACACCCACCAGCAGGCCGCCAACCAGCGCACCGCCGAACGAGCCCATGCCGCCGATCACCACCACCACGAAGGCAATGCCGAGGATTTCGGGGCCGACGAAGGGCTGGGCACCGCGTAACGGTGCGAACAGCACACCGGCCACGCCAGCCAGGCCCACGCCCAGGGCGAAGGTCAGGGAGAACAGGCGAAAGATATTGGTGCCCAGCAGCGATACGGTTTCGGTGCTTTCGCTACCCGCGCGCACCAGTGCGCCGAAGCGGGTGCGCTCCAGCAGCAACCACAAGCCAACGCCGATCAGCGCGGCGAAGCCGATCAGGAACAGGCGGTAGTAGGGGTAGATGAATTCACCGAGGATCAGCACGCCGCGCAGCTCCGGCGGTACGGCAATGTTCTTGCCCACCGGGCCCCAGATCAGCACCGAGGCTTCCTGGATGATCAGTGCGATACCGAGGGTGACGAGGATCTGGAAGGTGTGCGGCAGGTGGTAGATGCGCTTGATCAACAGGCGCTCGACGGCCCACGCCAGTGCGGCCACTACCAGCGGCGCAATCAGCAGCGCCAGCCAGAAGTTGCCGGTTATCGCTACGGCGGTGTAGCACAGGTAGGCGCCCAGCAAGAAGAACGCACCGTGGGCGAAGTTGACGAAGTTGAGCAGGCCGAAAATGATCGTCAGGCCCACGGCGATGAGGAAGTAGATCATCCCCAGGCCCAGGCCGTTGAGCAGTTGGAACAGGTACAAATCGAGCATGAGCGTGCCCTCGACAGCGCGCGAGGCGGCTGCCTGTACAAGTGTTTGTGACTAACGCCGCGGCTTCAGGCCAGGGCGCAACCGGTGTGGTCGACCTCGACGAACGAGCGGCCCGAACTGATGACTTCGGCCAGGTCGTCCTCGTCGCGCATCTGCCCCTGGGGCTTGCCGCGCAGCAGGTAGTAATCCTTGAGCACCTGATGGTCACCCGGGCGGATCAGTTCTTCGCCGGTCGGGCCTTGGAAGCGCATGCCCTGCAATGCCGCAGACACGGCGGCACCGTCCAGGCTGCCAGCCTTGACGATGGCCTCGAGCATGACCTTGGTGCCGATGTAGTCAGCGGCCAGTGGGTAGTTGGGGTTGATGCCGTAAGCCTTGCGGGTGGCGGCGACCAACTGCTTGTTCAGCGGGGTATCGACCTGGTGCCAGTACTGCGCGCCCAGGTACACGCCCTCGAGCACGTCGCTGCCCAGCTCCTGGAACTGGTCGAGGCCGGCAGACCACACCATCAGCACTTTCATGCGGTCCTTGATGCCGAAGTTGACCGCCTGGCGCAGGGCGTTGGAGGCCTGGCTGCCGAAGTTGAGCAACACCAGCACATCGGGTTTTGCGGCGATGGCGTTGGTCAGGTAGCCAGAGAATTCCTGCTCCTGCAGCGAGTGGTAGCTGTTACCGATGTGTTCCACCCCAAGCTCGGCGAACACCTTGCGGGCGTTGTCCAGCAACGCGTCACCGAACACGTATTGCGGGGTGATGGTGTACCAGCGCTTGGCCTGTGGTAGTTGGCGGATCATCGGCACCAAGGTTTCGCGAATGGCGCCGTAGGTGGGCACCGACCAGCGGAAGGTCGAGGCGTTGCAGTCTTTGCCGGTGATTTCGTCGGCGCCCACAGGCGTCATGAACACGCCGCCGGCTTTGTGGATTTCCTTCGACACCGCCAGTGCCGAGGAGGACAGGGTGCAGCCCTGGAAGAAGCGTGCGCCATCCTGGCCGATGGCTTCCTGTACCTTGCGCACCGCCTTGCCGGCGTTGCCTTCGGTGTCGATGACTTTGTACTTGAGCGGGTGGCCGAGCAGCTGGGGGTATTCGGCAATGGCCAGGCGCGAGCCCATGTCGGCGTACTTGCCGTAGCTGGCGAAGGCGCCCGACATGGACTTGAGCCCATAGAAGGTCAACGGTTGGTCGGCGAATGCCCGGTGCGCCCCCAAGGGGAGGCTACCTAAGGCACCCAGGGCAAGGCCTGCCTTGAGCAGGGTACGTCTTTGCATGAGTAACTCCTTGGTTGTGGTTATTAGGCAGGAGTGGCAATGACAAAGCGGGTACGGCCGGGCCTGTGTGCAGGCCTCTTTCCAGGCGCATCAGTGGTTGTGGTTGAACTCCAGCAGGAAGTTACGGGCAACCTCGCCTTCCAGCGCGGTCATGTGGTGCTCGGCGTCGCACATGTGTTCGTGCATCAGCCGGCGTACAGCGGGTTCGTCGCTGGCGCGCAGGGCGGTCAGCAGTTGCTTGTGGTAGTCGATATTGGCGGCGGCGAACTGTTGACGCTTGGGCAGGTAGGCTTTTTTCAGCACTACCAGGTCGCGCAACAGGTCATTGAGGAACACCGCCATGAAACGCAGCAACGGGTTGGGGCAGCGGTCGGCCAGCAAGGTGTGGAACTCCAGCTCGGCCAGGCGCTGCTCGCGCTGGCCTTCTTCGCTGTCTTCCGGCGCGCTGCAGAAATCGATGTTGGCCTGCAGCACGGCATAGTCCGCTTCGCTCAGCTTGCCCATCACCGAGACCGCCAGCTCCACCTCGATGACTTTGCGCAGCTGGTACACCTGCTCGCCGTCCAGGTGTTGAAAGTGCAGGTAGTTGCGCAACGCACGGCTGGCCGGTTCGGTGCCCACTTCGTTCAGGTAGGCGCCGCCGGTCGGCCCGGTACGGGTGCTCACCAGGCCTTCGACCTCCAACGCCTTGAGCGCTTCGCGGGCGGTGCCCTTGGAACACTCGAAATGCTCCATCAGCTCACGTTCGGTGGGCAGGCGATCGCCTGGGTGCAGCGCTTCGGTGACGATCGAGCGCTTGACCGATTCGACGATCACATCGGACAGCTTCTGGCGCTTGCGTTTGGGTTTGAGCATTTCGCTATTTTTCATATTTATGCGGATAAATAGGATTTAGCGAATTTTACTGGGGTGGGTCAATGCTGGCGGCGGGGGAGGGGTCGTAAATGGTGTGAAAGGGTCGGGGAGGGATAAGTATCGGCAGGAGTATGCGTAGCGAGTGTAGGAGCGACGCAAGGTCGCTCCACAGCGGGCTTTGTGTTCAGTTCTGGCGGCCAGGGCCTTGCTGCAAGTGTGCCTGGCTGCAATACCAATCGTTGCCTTGCTGCAGTGCCCGGTCGTTGGGCAGGTGCACACCGCAATGGGCGCAGCGCACCATCTTCAGCGGCGCATCCAGCTTCGCCTCGGGGTGCGACTGTTGGCTGACTTTGAACTTGCGCCACAGCCAGAACGCGGCGGCGATCAGGGCAATCCAGAAAAGTAGGCGAACCATGGTGTCCAGCTTGTCGATTGAAGAAGCCGACAGTCTAGGACGCGGCCAATAAAAAAGGGAGGCCCAAGGCTTCCCTTTCATTTACCGCTGCGGGTCAGTCGAACAGACCAAAGGTCATGTAGCTGAACCAGGAGCGGTCTTTCTCGGCCTCTTTCGGGCCTTCCGGCACGATCGGGTCGCCGTTTTCGTCTTTAGGCAGCAGCTCTTGCGGCATCTCGTCACGCGCGTCCTGGAACTGCTTGACCACGTCCTGGTTGGCGCGGGTTTCGCCCGGCGGCAGCGGGGCGTCGGTCTCGATCAGGCCCAGGGTGGCCTTGGACAGCCAGCCACGGCCGTCAGACTCGGTCTGCTTGGGCTGGAACTCGCCATCGACCAGGCTCGGGTGGTCCGGGTAGTTGAGCTTGAGGGTTTCCAGGCTGCTGGCGGCCAGTTCGTCCAGGTGCATTTTCTGGTACGACTCGACCATCACTGCAAGGCCGTCACCGACCGATGGGGTTTCCTGGAAGTTCTCGACCACGTAGCGGCCCCGGTTGGCGGCAGCTACGTAAGCCTGGCGGCTCAGGTAGTAATCGGCCACGTGGATTTCGTACGAGGCCAGCAGGTTGCGCAGGTAGATCATGCGCTGCTTGGCGTCTGGCGCGTAGCGGCTGTTGGGGAAGCGACTGGTCAGCTGGGCGAACTCGTTGTACGAGTCGCGGGCGGCGCCCGGGTCACGCTTGGTCATGTCCAGTGGCAGGAAGCGCGCCAGCAGGCCACGGTCCTGGTCGAACGAGGTCAGGCCCTTGAGGTAGTAGGCGTAATCGACGTTCGGGTGCTGCGGGTGCAGACGGATGAAGCGCTCGGCGGCCGACTTGGCGGCCTCAGGCTCGGAGTTCTTGTAGTTGGCGTAGATCAGCTCGAGCTGCGCCTGGTCGGCATAGCGGCCGAACGGGTAGCGCGATTCCAGGGCCTTGAGCTTGTTCACGGCGCTGGTGTAGCTGGAGTTGTCCAGATCAGCCTGGGCCTGCTGGTACAGCTCGGCCTCGCTGAGGTTCTCGTCAATGACCTCTTTATTAGAGGAACAGGCCGCGGTAAGCCCGAGGATGGCGATCAGCAGCAGGTGTTTCACTTGCATGGCGGCTTGCGTCCCTTTGACGGCCGCTGTCTTGGGCGGTGCCGTCCTGTTATGATGAGCGCCCCGGCCAACCCCGGGACAAAAGAAGCCGTATTTAACCACAAGCTCGCAGCCGAAACCAAAGGCTGTGCGCCCGCCGAATCGAGCATGTCCGAGATCATTCAACTTAGCGCAGAGGTACCGTCCGAACTGGGCGGCCAACGCCTCGACCAGGTCGCCGCCCAATTGTTCGCCGAGTACTCGCGTTCGCGGCTAACTTCGTGGATCAAAGAGGGCCGCCTGACGGTCGATGGTGCAGTCGTGCGCCCTCGAGACCTCGTCTATGGCGGTTCGCTGCTTGCCTTGGAGGCCGAGCAAGAGGCCCAGGGTGAGTGGATCGCAGAAGATATCGAACTGGATATCGTCTACGAAGACGACCATATCATGGTGATCAACAAGCCTGCCGGGCTGGTCGTGCACCCGGCCGCCGGGCATGCCAGCGGTACGCTGCTCAATGCGCTGCTGCACCACGTGCCAGACATCGTCAACGTGCCGCGCGCCGGTATCGTTCACCGCCTGGACAAGGACACCACCGGCTTGATGGTGGTGGCCAAGACCTTGCAGGCGCAGACCAAGCTGGTCGAGCAGATGCAGGCCCGCAAGGTCAGCCGTATCTACGAGTGCATCGTGATTGGTGTGGTGACAGCCGGTGGCAAGATCGACGCGCCCATTGGCCGCCATGGCGGCATGCGCCAGCGCATGGCGGTAACCGACGGCGGCAAGCCGGCGGTCAGCCATTACCGTGTGCTCAAGCGCTTCCGCTCGCACACCCATGTACGAGTGAAGCTGGAAACCGGCCGCACCCACCAGATTCGCGTGCACATGGCCCATGTAGGTTTCCCCCTGGTTGGCGACCAGACGTACGGCGGGCGCTTCCGTATTCCGCCGGCTGCCAGCCCAACCATGGTCGAGGCGGTCAAGACCTTCCCGCGCCAGGCGCTGCATGCGCGTTTCCTCGCCTTGGCCCACCCGATTACCGGTGAAATCATGAAGTGGGAGTCGCCACTGCCGGATGACTTCGTCTGGCTGCTGTCGCTTTTGAACCAAGACCGCGAGAGCTTCATCGGATGAGTGGCCTGGCGCAGTCGCTGCTGATCCCCGACTGGCCGGCCCCGGCCTCGGTTCGCGCCTGTGTCACCACCCGTCAGGGCGGCGTCAGCCTGCCGCCTTATGAAACCTTCAACCTTGGCGACCACGTGGGGGACGACCCTGCCGCCGTCGCCGAGAACCGCCGTCGCCTCAGCGCCCCGTTCGCTATTCAGCCGGCCTGGCTCAAGCAGGTACATGGCCTGGTGGTGGCGGCTGCCGACCCAGCCGTGGTGGCCGAGGCCGACGCCAGCTGGACCGACCAGCCTGGCATTGCCTGCACCGTGATGACTGCCGATTGCCTGCCTGCGCTGTTCTGTGACCGCGCGGGCACCCGTGTGGCCGCGGCACATGCAGGCTGGCGCGGGCTGGCTGGCGGTGTGCTGGAAGCCACCTTGGACCGCCTGGCACTGCCGGCGGAAGAGGTGCTGGTATGGCTGGGGCCGGCCATTGGCCCGCAGGCGTTCGAGGTAGGGCTGGAAGTGCGCGATGCCTTCACTGCCGTGCATCCAGAAGCCGCCCGGGCGTTTGTCGAGGGCGAGCGGCCGGGCAAGCTGATGGCCGACATCTATGAGCTGGCGCGTATTCGCCTGGCTGCTCGTGGCGTCACTGCCGTTTATGGCGGTGGCTTTTGCACGGTCAGCGATCAGCGGTTCTTCTCCTATCGCCGTACCCCACAGGGTGGGCGGTTTGCATCCTTGGTGTGGCTGGAGCCTCGCTAATCCAACAGGTTGACTTCGGTCAACCCCGCTACGCTTGAATCTTCCAGAATCAACCTTATCTATAAGGTCATCTCAGGCAGGTTCTTCATAAACAGGCGCTGTCCATCGCTCCGACCTGCCCTTTAAAGGAAGGTACACCATGCGAATAGACCGTTTGACCAGCAAGCTGCAACTTGCAATATCCGATGCCCAGTCCCTGGCCGTTGGCATGGACCACCCTGCCATCGAGCCCGTGCACCTGGTACAGGCGCTGCTTGAACAACAGGGCGGCTCCATCAAGCCTCTGCTGATGCAGGTAGGCTTCGACATCAACAGCCTGCGCCAAGGGCTGGTGAAAGAACTCGACCAACTGCCGAAAATCCAGAACCCCACCGGCGATGTGAACATGTCGCAGGACCTGGCGCGCCTGCTCAACCAGGCCGACCGCCTGGCCCAGCAGAAGGGTGACCAGTTCATTTCCAGCGAACTGGTACTGCTGGCCGCCATGGACGAGAACAGCAAACTCGGCAAACTGCTGCTGAGCCAGGGCGTGACCAAGAAAGCCTTGGAAAACGCCATCAACAACCTGCGCGGCGGCGCGGCAGTGAATGACGCCAACGCCGAGGAATCGCGCCAGGCCCTGGACAAGTACACCGTCGACCTGACCAAGCGTGCCGAAGAAGGCAAGCTGGACCCGGTGATCGGCCGTGACGATGAAATCCGCCGTACCGTGCAGGTACTGCAACGCCGTACCAAGAACAACCCGGTGCTGATCGGTGAGCCTGGCGTGGGTAAAACCGCCATCGCCGAGGGCCTGGCCCAGCGCATCATCAATGGTGAAGTGCCAGACGGCCTCAAGGGCAAGCGCCTGCTGGCGCTGGACATGGGGGCGCTGATTGCCGGTGCCAAATACCGCGGCGAGTTCGAAGAGCGTCTGAAAGGCCTGCTGAACGAGCTGTCCAAGCAGGAAGGCCAGATCATCCTGTTCATCGACGAACTGCACACCATGGTCGGCGCTGGCAAAGGCGAGGGCGCCATGGACGCCGGCAACATGCTCAAGCCGGCCCTGGCCCGCGGCGAGCTGCACTGCGTCGGTGCCACTACGCTGAACGAGTATCGCCAGTTCATCGAGAAGGACGCCGCCTTGGAGCGCCGTTTCCAGAAGGTGCTGGTAGAGGAGCCGAGCGAGGAAGACACCATCGCTATCCTGCGTGGCCTGAAAGAGCGCTATGAAGTGCACCACAAGGTGGCCATCACCGACGGTGCAATTATCGCTGCGGCCAAGCTCAGCCATCGCTACATCACTGACCGCCAGCTGCCGGACAAGGCCATTGACCTGATCGACGAAGCGGCCAGCCGTATCCGTATGGAGATCGACTCCAAGCCGGAAGTGCTCGACCGCCTTGATCGCCGCCTGATCCAGTTGAAGGTGGAGTCGCAGGCGCTGAAGAAAGAAGAAGACGAAGCGGCAAAAAAACGCCTGGAGAAGCTGACCGAGGAAATCGAGCGGCTGGAGCGTGAGTATTCCGACCTGGAGGAAATCTGGGCCTCGGAAAAAGCCGAAGTGCAGGGCTCGGCGCAGATCCAGCAAAAGATCGAGCAGGCTCGCCAGGAGCTGGAAACCGCCCGTCGCAAAGGCGACCTGAGCCGCATGGCCGAACTGCAGTACGGGGTGATCCCGGACTTGGAGCGCAGCCTGCAGATGGTCGACCAGCACGGCAAGACCGAGAACCAGTTGCTGCGCAACAAGGTGACCGAGGAAGAAATTGCCGAAGTGGTGTCGAAGTGGACCGGTATTCCCGTGGCCAAGATGCTCGAAGGCGAGCGTGAGAAGCTGCTGAAGATGGAAGCGTTGCTGCACCAGCGCGTGATCGGTCAGGGCGAGGCGGTAACCGCCGTGGCCAACGCCGTGCGCCGCTCGCGTGCCGGGCTGTCCGACCCGAACCGGCCAAGTGGTTCGTTCCTGTTCCTCGGCCCTACCGGCGTGGGCAAGACCGAACTGTGCAAGGCGCTGGCCGAGTTCCTGTTCGACACCGAAGAGGCGATGGTGCGCATCGACATGTCCGAGTTCATGGAGAAGCACTCCGTGGCTCGCCTGATTGGTGCACCGCCAGGCTATGTAGGTTATGAAGAGGGCGGCTACCTGACCGAGGCCGTACGGCGCAAGCCATACTCGGTGGTGCTGCTGGACGAGGTGGAGAAGGCCCACCCGGATGTGTTCAACGTACTGCTGCAGGTGCTGGAAGACGGCCGCCTGACTGACAGTCATGGGCGCACCGTGGACTTCCGCAACACCGTGATCGTGATGACTTCCAACCTGGGCTCGGCGCAGATTCAGGAACTGGTGGGTGACCGCGAGGCGCAACGTGCGGCGGTGATGGATGCGGTGGGTGCGCACTTCCGTCCGGAGTTCATCAACCGCATCGACGAAGTGGTGGTGTTCGAGCCACTGGGCCGTGAGCAGATCGCCGGCATTACCGAGATTCAGCTGGGCCGCCTGCGCAGCCGTCTGCTGGAGCGCGAACTGTCGCTGAGCTTGAGCCCGGACGCGTTGGACAAGCTGATTGCCGTGGGTTACGACCCTGTATACGGCGCACGGCCGCTGAAGCGGGCAATCCAGCGCTGGATCGAAAACCCATTGGCGCAGCTGATCCTGGCAGGCAAGTTTGTGCCGGGTGCGGCGATTACCGCCAAGGTGGAAGGCGACGAAATCGTCTTTGGCTAATTTGCATCCTCATGAGCCCCGCACCTGCGGGGCTTTTTTTTGCTTCTTTACAGGCGCTGTGGATACCGAGAGGGGCGGGTTTGCCAGCGAAGAAGCCGGCACAGCCCAGTAAAACCGGGGCTTTCCGGCCGCTTTGGATAACTTGCTGAAATTTTTGAAATTTTTGCTTGCATCATATTTAGAGTGCCCCTAATATACGCCGCGTTGTCAGGCACTAAGCGAATCACCAGCAACAACGGTGACCGCAAAACAACTTACAAATCAGTAAGTTGAATGAAAAAAAGTGGTTGACAAGCAAAACGAAGAATGTAGAATAGCCGGCCTCAGCAGCGACAACGCGAAAGCGAAGCAGCTAAAGAGTCCGAAGCAAACACAGTCTTCGGAGTTGTACCGAAGTTCAGTTCCGCGATAGCTCAGTCGGTAGAGCAAATGACTGTTAATCATTGGGTCCCTGGTTCGAGTCCAGGTCGCGGAGCCAATCTCGGGGTGTAGCGCAGTCCGGTAGCGCGCCTGCTTTGGGAGCAGGATGTCAGGAGTTCGAATCCCCTCACCCCGACCATTTTCCGGGTCGTTAGCTCAGTTGGTAGAGCAGTTGGCTTTTAACCAATTGGTCGTAGGTTCGAATCCTACACGACCCACCATGTAAAGAAGGGCATCTCAAAGAGATGCCCTTTTTTTTGAAAGACCCGGGGTGTAGCGCAGTCCGGTAGCGCGCCTGCTTTGGGAGCAGGATGTCAGGAGTTCGAATCCCCTCACCCCGACCATTTTTGGGTCGTTAGCTCAGTTGGTAGAGCAGTTGGCTTTTAACCAATTGGTCGTAGGTTCGAATCCTACACGACCCACCATGAACAAAGGGCATCTCGCAAGAGATGCCCTTTTTCTTTGCCTGTCAGAATGTTGGGCCTGCCTTGCAGGCCTTGCGCCGCGAGAGGGGCGCTAAGCGCCCCCGGCAACTGTCAGTGCAGCTTCAAGCGCGGTTCTGTACCCCGGCCAATCTTGCTACCCAGCATCATCAACGCCGTGCGGAAAAACCCGTACAACGCCATCTGGTGCATGCGGTACAGCGACACGTAGAACATCCGCGCCAGCCAGCCTTCCAGCTTCACACTGCCCATCAGGTTACCCATCAGGTTGCCCACCGCCGAGAAGCGCGACAGCGACACCAGCGAGCCGTAGTCCTTGTACTCGTAGGTCGGCAGCGCCTTGTTCTCCAGCCGCGCCTTCAGGCTTTGCGCCAGCATCGAAGCCTGTTGGTGCGCAGCCTGGGCCCGTGGCGGTACGTTGCGGTCGCTGCCGGGTTGCGGGCAGGCGGCGCAGTCACCGAAGGCGAAGATGTTGTCGTCGCGGGTAGTTTGCAGGGTAGGGCGCACGACCAGCTGGTTGATGCGATTGGTTTCCAGGCCATCGATGTCCTTGAGGAAGCCTGGCGCACGGATACCCGCCGCCCACACTTTGAGGCTGGCCTGGATCACTTCGCCGTCCTTGGTTTTCAGGCCGTCCTCGGTCACTTCACTGACCGCGGCGTTGGTCATCACCTTCACCCCGAGTTTCTCCAGGGTCTTGTGCACCGGCACGCTGATGCGCTCCGGCAGCGCCGGCAGTACGCGCGGGCCGGCCTCGATCAGGGTGATGTGCATGTCTTTGGGCTGGATGCGGTCAAGGCCATAGGCCGCCAGCTCGTGGGCAGCATGGTGCAGCTCGGCCGCCAGCTCCACACCGGTGGCACCGGCGCCCACAATGGCTACGCTGATTTTTTCGCTGGCCACGTCGCCGGCGTGGGCGCGCAGGTAGTGGTTGAGCAGTTGCTGGTGGAAGCGCTCGGCCTGCTTGCGGGTATCCAGGAACAGGCAATGTTGCGCTGCGCCCAGGGTGCCGAAGTCGTTGGTGTTGGAACCCACGGCGATGACCAGGGTGTCGTAGCCCAGGGTGCGCGCAGGCAACAGCTCGCGGCCCTCTTCATCGAGGGTGGCGGCCAGTTGAATCTGTTTGCCTTCACGGTCCAGGCCGCTCATGCGCCCCAACTGGAAATTGAAGTGGTTCCACTTGGCCTGGGCCACGTAGTTCAGTTCGTCTTCCGAGGAGTTCAGCGAGCCAGCGGCCACTTCGTGCAGCAATGGCTTCCAGATGTGCGTGAGGTTGGCGTCGACCAGGGTGATGTCGGCCTGCTTGCGCTTGCCCAGGCTTTTACCCAGGCGGGTCGCCAGTTCCAGGCCGCCGGCGCCGCCGCCGACAATCACGATGCGATGAGTCATGGGAATATCTCATAAGGTTTACGGAATTCGTGCCCCTGAGGGGCGGCCGCAAACTGCACGAGGGAAGGGCGAGCGCGAAGCAGCTCATAGCACCAGTCCACTCAGCAGGCGGCTGATGAGACCCAACCCGATGGTCACGGCCAGCACCAGCACAAGGAGCAGCCACGGCCGGAAGGGCCTGCGCTCGACTTGGTGCTGGGGGGCTCGCAGATACTCATCGACACGACGCTGATCTTCCGGGTTCAGGCGGCTGGTCATGGTGGGCCTCGTCAGGTAGACGTTTGTGACTGCGCAAACGCTACAGCGTTCGCGCAAGCGCTTGAAACAAATGATAATGCTTTCTATCCCTGGCGCCGAGTGTACGCCATCGCAAACATTCGCTGCACTGGATCAAAGACTGATGCCTACGTCGAAGACGATGCTGCGGCCCAGGTTGCCGCGCAGGAAGTCTGGCGCGTCAGGGTGGGCGAACAGCACCCGGGCAAAGGTTGGCCCGACCAACGACAGTGAGCGCCAGCCCTGGCGCAGGTACTCGGTGGGCGGCGGGAAGTGGGTGTTGAGGTCGAGCACTTCGCGCTTGAGGCTGGAGAACGCGATGATGTCCAGCTCGTTCAGCTCCAGCCCGCGTTCCCGGTAATTGTGCGCCTTCTTGCGCAAGGTCGGCGCCAGGCGCCCCAGCAATTCGGTGGCACTGATGCGCCGTGGGCGTGCTTCACGCCGCACCAGCTGCGCCAAGGAAAACGCACTGCGCCTGCGCTGCAGCTCTTCGCGCCATTCATCGTTCAGTCGGCGGCCCTCGTCGAGCACGAAAAATACCTCGAAGGCCGCGTCGCGGAACAACACGTCCGGCGGCTCCTGGCCGGCTGGGGTGAAGTCCTCGCTGCGATAGGGAATGTTCAACCCCTGCAACAGGCGCTGGCACACCCAACGCTCCCGCTCCCACTTGCGGGCGTTGGAGAGAAAGGCATTGGCTTGTTCGGCCTGGATGGTAAGCAGGCGCAGGTAGTCTGAGTCATCCATGCAGACAAGCTTAGCCGTTAAACCATGACGATAAGATGCTGAATTTGAATGGGTGTAGACTGGGATTGTCCATAGCATCGATAGGGGTATTTGTCAGGTGATCAGCGCGCAGGTGTTGTCCGGCACCACCCTTACCCTTGGTTGGCTGGGTTATGTGCCATTGCTGATCTGGGCGGTAAGCCGGGTTCGCTGGGTTGAGCTGTTCACCGACCGGCGCCGTCAGCATTTGCTGTTTGGCACAGTCTTTTGCCTGTTCGCACTGTGGCTGGTGAGGCGCGATTTCGATACCGGGGTGTCTTACCACTTCATTGGCATGACGGCGGTCACCCTGTTGCTGGACTGGCCGCTGGCGGTGCTGGGCGGGGTCATGGCCCAGCTTGGTTTGCTCGTGTTGGGGCGTCAGGACCTGGCAGCGTTGGGGGTGAATGGCTTGTTGCTGGTGGGCTTGCCGGTGCTGATTACCGAAGTGTGCGCGGTCTTGGTCGAACGTGCCCAGCCGCGCAACCTGTTCGTTTATATCTTCTGTTCGGGGTTCTTCCCGGCCGCGCTGACCGTGCTGGTTTGTGTGCCTGCGGCGCTGGGGGTGTTGTGGCTGGATGGGCGCTTTGCCCTGCCGGAGTGGCTCAGCGACTTTGTCGGCTACCTGTGGCTGATGATGTTCCCCGAAGCGTTCATCAACGGCATGGTCATCAGTGCGCTGGTGGTGTTCTGCCCGGAATGGCTGGAAACCTTCAACCGCACACGGTACCTGCAGGCGCCCTGGAAGGAAGATGAGCGGTGATCATGCGGTCTAGAAAATAGTGGGGGACCCTGTAGGAGCGGCCTTGTGTCGCGATGGGCTGCAAAGCAGCCCCCGTTTTTGGCGTTAGAGCAACAATTGCTGGGGCTGCTTTGCAGCCCATCGCGACACAAGGCCGCTCCTACAGGTACCGCGCCAGTCTCAAGGATTTGGTCTGGGGCAAGAGGCCCGGCACAACCGCCTTGCAATCAGCTCAGTGCCGCGGCTCCAGGTCCCCCGAATACAGCTCATCTTCGGACTCTTCCGACCCCGCAATCTTGTGCTCCTCGGCCGCCCAGGCCCCCAGGTCGATCAGTTTGCAGCGGTCCGAGCAAAACGGCCGGAACGCGCTTTTTTCGGTCCATTCCACAGGTGCGCCACAGGTCGGGCAATCGACGGTCAACGGCTGGCTCATGGCTGGCCTCCTTTCAAAGTCAGGTAAAAGTGGTGCAGGCGGTCAATCTGCTCATGCAGTGCGGCCAGGTCGCCGTCGTTGACCAGCACATCATCGGCATGGCGCAGGCGTTCCTCGCGGGCCAGTTGGGCCTGCAGAATCGCTTGCACCTGCTCGGCACTGGTGTTGTCGCGCGCCAGAGTACGGGCTATTTGCAGTTCTTGCGGTGCATCGATCACCAGCACACGCTGGGTTTTGTGGTACTGGCCCGACTCGATCAGCAGCGGCGACACGTAGATTGCATAAGGCGACTGCGCCTTTGCCAGGTAGCTGAAAATCTCCTGCCCGATCAGCGGGTGCAGCAGTTGCTCCAGCCATTTGCGCTGCGCCGGGTCGGCGAAGATCAGTTGGCGCAGAGCGGCGCGGTCGAGTTGGCCGTCCGCCTGCAGCACACCCGGGCCGAAGCGCTCGACGATGCTGGCCAAGGCCGGGCGGCCAGGTTCGACCACCCAGCGCGCTGCCTGGTCGGCATCGACCAGGTGCACGCCAAGCTCGACGAAGCGTTCGGCAGCGGCGCTCTTGCCGCTACCAATGCCGCCGGTCAGGCCGAGAATCCAGGGGGTAAAGGCTGCAGTGGCCATCAGTATCCAAGCAGTTGCATGTAAGAGGCGTACATTTCATCACCCCAGAGCACAGCAATCCACCCCGCAATCGCCAGATAAGGGCCAAACGGTATCGCTGTCCCCATCGCATGCCGGCGCAAACGCAGCAAGCACAGGCCAACCAGCGCCCCCACCACCGACGACAGCAGCAGCGTCAACGGCAGCACCTGCCAGCCACCCCAGGCCCCGATCAGCGCCATCAGCTTGAAATCGCCATAGCCCATGCCTTCCTTGCCGGTGATCAGCTTGAACAGCCAGTACACGGTCCACAAGCTGAGGTACCCGGCCACCGCGCCCCACAGCGCGTCGGTCAGTGGGGCATAGATGCCAAAGGCATTGACGATAAGCCCCAGCCACAGCATCGGCAGCACCAGCGCATCCGGCAGCAACTGGTGGTCCGCATCGATCAGGCTCAGGGCCAGCAGGCACCAGGTGAGCGGTAATGCCAGCAAGGCTTCGACCGAAGCGCCAAAGCGCCAGGCCACCACCAGCGAAAGCAGCGCGCTGGCCACTTCCACCAGCGGGTAGCGCGGGCTGATGCGGGTTTTGCAGGATGAACACCGCCCGCGCAAGGCCAGATAGCTGATCACCGGGATGTTCTCCCACGCGCGAATCGGATGCGCGCAATGTGGGCAGCGGGAGGCCGGTAGGCACAGGTCGAACCGTTCGTGTTGCGCAATCGGCTGCCCCAACATCTCCTGTGCTTCACGCTGCCATTGCCGCTCCAGCATGATCGGCAGGCGATACACCAGCACGTTGAGAAAGCTGCCCACCAGCAGGCCGAGCAGCGTGGCCAGGGTGAGGAAGTACGCCGGCTGTTCAGCCAGCAGAGTCCATGAAGTCATGTTCAGATCAAGCTACCCAACTGGAAGATCGGCAAGTACATCGCCACCACCAGGCCCCCCACCAGCAGGCCCAGGATCAGCACGATGGCGGGCTCCAGCAGGCTGGTCAACTGGTCCAGCGCCTGGCTGACCTGTTCCTCGTAATGGCTGGCGGCTTTTTCCAGCATCTGGTCCAGCGTGCCGCTGGATTCACCGATGGCCGTCAGTTGCACCAGCAAAGGCGGAAACAGCGGTTCACTGGCCATCGCCTGGTTCAGCCCCTGCCCATTGGCCATGCCCTGGCGCAACCGCAGCACCGCTTGCTCGTGCAGCTCGCCCCCAGTCACTCCAGCCACCGTTACAAGCGCATCCAGCAACGCCACGCCGGCGCCGTAGGATGTTGCCAGGCTACGCGCAAACCGTGCTAGCGCCGCCTGCCCCAGCAATTTGCCAAACACCGGCAAGCCCAGCACCCGCCGAGATATCCACAGGCGCGCAGGCGTGTGCTGCCGGTAAAGCTGGCGCAAGGCAAAACCCAGCACCACGCCCATCACCAGCAGTAGCGGGGCAAACCGACTCAGCCCTGTGGACAAGTCGATCACCCACTGGGTAAATGCCGGCAAGGTCGTACCCATGCCCGAGAACATGCTCTCGAACTTCGGAATCACCTCCAGCAACAAAATCGCTGACACCCCCAGCCCGGTCAGCAACAGCAGCAGCGGGTAGATCATTGCCTTGCGCACCTTCCTGTGCAGCACCCGTCGCTGCTCCAGCATGCCCGCCAGCTGCTCGAGCTGCCGGTCAAGCGTGCCGGAATGCTCACCCACCCGCACCAGGTTGCAGTACAACGCATCGAACCATGCCGGGTGACGCTGCAACGCATCCGCCAGCCCCAGGCCCGAGGCCACATCCTGTTTCAATCTACCCAGCAACGCAGCCTGCGCCGCATCGCAACCACTGCGCCCCATCACCTCGAACGCCTGCAGCAGCGGCACCCCGGCCCTGAGCAATGTCGCCAACTGCCGGCTGAACCCTGCCGGGTCAGCCTTTTCGCGCCGCTTCGGCAAACGGAACGTCAGCCCGCTGGCCGGCCGCAAACTGGCCACCGTGATGCCCTGGCGGATCAGCGCAGCGCGCACATAAGCCGGGCTGCGGCCAGGTGTCTGGCCGCTGACCGGCGTGCCGCTGGCGTCGGTGCCGTGCCAGCTGTAAAGGAGTGAAGATGAAGTCATGCAAAGGTCCTTTTTCTGCTCCAGCGACAAGGCTGGAAACAGCTTGCCGCGTCCATGCAAAGGCATGCGTCCGTGATGCTCACTAGAGTAGTTCAGCGAAGATGACGCCCAAGCGGGCAGGGGTGACAAAAGGTGTCTGTTCAGGCCTACTGCGCCGCTGCCGGTTGGGGCGCCACGGACCTCAACGTGTTAGCGAATCAAAAAGGAAATACGTTCATGAAAGGGCAACGCGGTATCACCCTGATCGAACTGATGATCGTCGTCGCGATCATCGGCATTCTGGCGACCATCGCCTTACCGATGTACACCAACCACCAGGCCCGCTCCAAGGCTGCGGCCGGGTTGCTGGAGATCAGCGCGCTGAAGACGGCGATGGATCTGCGCTTGAATGACGGGAAAGACGTAACGGGCGTGACCGAGCTGGGTGGCCAGCCCGCGACGGCGCATTGTGCGATCGCAGCCGATGGCAAGGCGGCGGATGGCAGCGGCAGCATTGCTTGCACGCTGGTGGATGCGCCGGCCAATGTGGTGGGCAAGTCACTGACTTTGAAGCGTTCCGCAACTGGATGGGCGTGCACCACCGACATCGAGGAAGACCTGGCGCCCAAGGGCTGCAAGGGGGCTTGAGGGTAGGGTAATAAACTAGCGGAAACAGGGGTTTGCGTTGCGGGTGTGAGCAGTGGTACGTTGCGCTACACGCCGGTGTAGCTCAGTCGGTAGAGCAGCGCACTCGTAACGCGAAGGTCGCAGGTTCGATTCCTGTCTCCGGCACCACATCCAGCTCCACTGCATTCCGCTGAATGCTTTGGAAGCCCTCTAAACCGGCCTTCTGGCCGGTTTCTCGTTTCCACGACCCTCCGTCGGGAACCAACAAAATCCCCAATAACCGGGGGTATTTTTGGGGTACAGCGTCTTTCCTGAATGGAGAACGTACCCCTATGCCACGCCTAGCCACTCCGCTCAGCGACCTCAAATGCCGCACGGCCAAACCGCGTGATCGCGCCTACAAATTGTTCGACGGCGGGGGTATGTACCTGTACGTCACGCCCAGTGGCTCGAAGACTTGGCGACTGCGGTATTTCAAACCCAGCGGCAAGGAAGGAACGCTGATTATCGGCAAGTACCCCATCGTTTCATTGGCCGTTGCGAGGACCAAGCGCGATGAGGCCAAGGCCCTGTTGCTCGACAACCTTGATCCGATGGAAGAAAAGCAAAAGGCCAAGATTGCTGCCCAGCGGGCGAGTCTTCTCTTTGAAACTGTCGCCTTGGAGTGGCATGTCGAAATGTCCCGGCGCTGGACCGAGGGCCATGCCAAGACGGTGCTGAGCAGGTTGCGCACCCATGTGTTCCCACTGATTGGCCAGCGGCCTATCGCTGAACTCGACACCCACGATCTGCTTGAGGTCACTCAGCGGATCAAGGATCGCGGCACCATGGATGTAGCGCTGCGTGTGCAGAACTATCTATCCACGATCATGCGGGGTGCGAAGCGGGCGCGGCAGATCACTCAAAATCCGGCGCTCGATCTGGCCGGCTCGATTCAAGCGCCGCGCACCGTGCACCGTCCTGCGCTCTCGCTAAACCGCCTTCCAGAACTGTTGGACCGAATCGACAACTACACCGGTCGCGAGCTGACTCGGCTCGCAGTGCTGCTGACGCTGCATGTGTTCGTGCGCTCCAGCGAACTGCGCTTCGCCCGGTGGGATGAATTCGACCTGCAACGTGCGATGTGGGAAATCCCCGATACCCGTAAGCCGATTGAAGGCGTCCGCTATTCCACACGCGGGACCAAGATGAGTGGGGACATTCAGATAGTGCCGCTGTCGCCTCAAGTCATCGAGATCCTTGAACGGCTGCGCAGCTTGAATCGCTTCTCTGAACTGGTTTTGCCCGGTGACCACAGGTATTGGAAACCTTTGTCGGAGAATACGGTTAACCAGGTGCTGCGCAATATGGGATACGACACCACCAAGGACGTTTGCGGGCATGGATTCAGGACCATGGCTTGTAGTGCCTTGCTCGAATCAGGGCTGTGGACGGACGCGGCGATTGAGCGGCAGATGAGCCATCAGGAGCGTAACCGCGTGCGCGCTGCTTACATCCACAAGGCCCAATTTCTGGAGCAACGTCGGTTGATCATGGCGTGGTGGAGTAACTACCTCGATGCCAACAGATCGGGGCATGTCACCCCGCATGAGTTTGCCCATCCGGTAGGCGACAACGTCACCGCTTTGCCAAATGGCCATGGCGCATTCAATCGCGGGTGAGCCTGCAAGATCGACGCTGGCTGCTCTTTCACGCGGGTCCATCCAAACAGGGCTGCAAAGCCGCCCTGTTTGGATGGACCTCACTTTGAAGAGCTATAAGCCACGACGATGTCCGGGATTTACCACGGAATTCCACCGGAGAATAACCGCTTTTCCTGTCCTCAATAGCCCGGAGCTTCGACCCTTGACCGGGTTTATCCACAGGCGTAGAACTGGCCTTGCAAGCGCTGTCGATGACAGCACCCTAGGTGACCCGAACCTTCAAGGTCACGCCGCTCCTGCGGTGGTTCTCCCCAAGGGCGATTAGCATCCGGCAGCTCGCCCGGTCACTACCCATGTGATGGATGCTCTTACACACATAGCGCTCGTGCGCCAGATACTCCGTACCTCGCTGCCCTGCAGCAACCTATCCGCTTGGCCGACTATTGCGCCAACCTGCGCCCGTCTCTTTCTGTGGAAAGAGACGGGCGCCTCTACCACTGCTGCAGCCCTGATCGCACAAGGCTTTGCGGCATTCCCCCTCGTGACAATCGGCGTGACAAACGCCGATGTCACCAGCAACAGCGCTGTAGATGATGGTGCCGCAGACCAGGGAATGGACTGCACCTGACTGACAGTCAGGCATGCCCCGGTCATCGCAATGCTGCTTGCACATGGCTCAGGATCTTCAGGCGCTGGTCTCGTCAGCCAGCACTGCCTCCACCCGCCCACCGGTAACGGTGTTCAGGAGGCCAGATCATGAGATGCCCTTGCTCCCGGTCGTAAGGAGCCGCCAGTCCCGCGTAGTGGACATTCCCCACAGGTCGCAGGGGCCTTGATCCCTGATAACACTCAGCATTCTTGGCGGGATGACGTGGGGCGAGGATCGAAGAGCGGACGATGAGGTGACCGACATGGAATTGGTGGGTAGACGCGATGGCCGTAATTTCGGCTATGGCAGGCAATTGAGCTACGCAGGGCTGCAGGCGTTGAAAGACATGTTCGGTGGCGGTCATTACGGCACGGTGAAGGCACACTGTGATCAGTGGCAGGCATTCGTCAAATGGTGCCGTTCCGAACAGGGACCGGGTATTAATGATTCGCGGCAGATTGATCGGAAGGTGTTGGCCGACTATGCAACGTATCTGCGCGACGTCGTTAGGCGCGGTGACCTCGCCGTCAGCACCGCACAAAATCGGCTATCCAGCGTTAACAGGGCCATGGCGGTACTTCGCGGAAAGGATTTCTGTAATGGCAAAGCGTTGCGAACTCTCGGTCGAGGCCTGGGATGTGCTCTGCGATCCCTTCATTAAAACCCATGGCCTAGGGAAGCCTCGCTTGAATGACCGACTGTTGCTCAATGGCGTATTCTGGGTACTCCCTTATGGTGCTGTATGGCGAGCTATCCGATGCGTTCTGGCCCGTTGCAACACCATGACCTCGCTGGCTTTTTCCTTGAAGGGCTGCGACCTCACGATGTGTAGAGAAGGATCAGCAGGCTTCAGGTCCGTCAGGTATCGAATTCGTACTGGCACTTCGCCTAAGGATCACGTAAGCCTCCACGAGCTGAAGCCTAGACTCGCCCAATGGGGGTGGGTATTCTGAACTATAAACCTAGGGGTCGTGGCCCAATGCCATGTAACTGGTGCGACTGTGTTATCAAGGGATGAATGCATGAAGCTCGTACGCGCAACTGTGGGACCTTTTCGCTCTATCAATGAGCCCCAAACGGTGTCAATTGATCCTGATGTAACTGTGCTGGTCGGCATGAATGAAGCCGGAAAAACAGTGTTTCTTAAAGCGTTGCACAAGGCCAAAGATGCTTTGGGTAAAGAGTCTTTTAACATCACGGATGACTATCCAAGAAAGGATGTCACCGCCTATAGGCGGCGTCACGAAGAGGAACCGGAAGTTGCGGTGAGATTGACGTATCGACCTGATAAACGGGAGATTGAGAGGGTTAATAAGCTGGTCGGTAGCGAATTAACCGACGGTTTTGAATTTTCGGTGAGTTATGATTATCAAAATCAGCGGGTCAATTCAGTTAATGTCACTGATGAGGCTGTACTCAAGAAGTTGACCTTGAACACGGCCTTGAGCGAAGGGGTGAGAGATATTCTCAAGGAAGCGACGACTATCAGGTCTGCCTTCAACAAACTCGCTGAATTTGAGTCTCCGAATGATGCGGATACGACGCTGATTGAGTCATTGAAAAAACGAGTAGCTACCGCAGATGGGGCAAAAGGTTGGGATCACATTTCCGCCTATGAAGTTCTAATAAATTTCATGCCGTCAATGCCCAGCTTTTTGTATTTCAGTGATTACGATTTACTCCCCGGAAAGCTGAACCTTCAAGATCTTAAGCAGCGAGTGAGGAATGCTGCGGCTGATCCTGCTAATGCGAGTAAACAGATCGAACCAAAGCACCAAGCGGTCCTTGCGCTGCTTAGGATGGCCGAGGTTGATTTGGATGATTTCGATAACGGGAAATCCTATGAGGAACTGAAATCGCAGATCGAAGCTGTTTCTATCAGCTTAACTGACCAGGTTCTAGAGTTCTGGAAGCAGAATGAAGACCTTGAAGTAGAAATAGACATTCGCCCAGACGCCTCCGAAGCTGCCCCATTCAATAATGGCCCCAATATTTATCTCCGGATCAGAAACCGCCGTCATCGTGGTGTTTCGACTCCCTTTGATCAACGTAGCCGAGGATTCATCTGGTTCTTTAGCTTCCTTGTATGGTTTGACAGTGTTCAGCACCAGCTTGACGCGACTGGTAAGGCCAGTAATAAATCTTTGGTACTTCTTCTTGATGAGCCTGCACTGGCGCTTCACGCGCTTGCACAGACAGATTTTCTGAGCTACATCGACCATCTATCCGAGAACAATCAGGTGATTTACACTACTCACTCACCGTTCATGGTGCACTCTGATAGACTGCATCAGGTACGTGTGGTGGAAGACAAAATTAAGATCGGCACAGTCGTTTCGGACAATCTTTCAGGTTCTGATCCCCGCACCATTTTTCCTCTCCAAGCTGCACTTGGTTGGAATTTGGCTCAAAACCTATTCGTCACCAAGTTCAACCTGCTGGTTGAAGGTATTTCGGAGTTGTCGATATTGCAGGCTATGTCCCATATGGTCGAGACTGCTGGGGCGATGGGGTTGATGAGTAATGCCACCATCGTGCCGGTCGGTGGTTTAAGCAATGTTGCGACCTTTGTATCCTTGCTGGGGGC
>NZ_BCBQ01000089.1:0-26298 GCF_001320885.1 Pseudomonas sp. NBRC 111140 | reverse complement strand
CAAGTGTTTGTCGAGCAACACACTTTGCAATAAATGCTCGTCGAGGTCGCCGGGCAGCAGTGACAGGCATTCTGTAGCATTGGACGGCGCGCCGTGGGCGCGTCTTTGCTTTATCAGATGGAGAGCGCTATGGCTTGGAACGAGCCGGGTGGCAACTCGAACAATCAGGATCCCTGGGGCGGCCGCCGTGGTGGCGGTGGCGGTGGTGGTGACAAAAAAGGTCCGCCGGATCTGGACGAGGCCTTCCGCAAACTGCAGGACAGCCTCAACGGCATGTTCGGCGGTAGCAAAAAACGTGGCGGCGGTGACCGCAATGTCGGCAAGGGCGGTGGCCTGGGCCTGCTGGGCATTGGCCTGGCGGTACTGGCGGCCATCTGGCTGTACAGCGCCGTGTACGTGGTCGACGAGCAGGAGCAGGCCGTGGTGCTGCGCTTCGGCAAGTACTACGAGACGGTCGGTCCCGGCCTGAACATCTACTTCCCGCCGATCGATCGCAAGTACATGGAAAACGTCACGCGCGAGCGTGCCTATACCAAGCAGGGCCAGATGCTGACCGAAGACGAGAACATCGTCGAGGTGCCGCTGACCGTCCAGTACAAGATCAGCAACCTTCAGGACTTCGTGCTCAACGTCGACCAGCCTGAGGTGAGCCTGCAGCACGCGACCGACAGTGCCTTGCGCCACGTGGTGGGTTCCACCTCGATGGACCAGGTGCTGACCGAAGGCCGTGAACAGATGGCCGTGGATATCCGCGAACGTCTGCAGCGCTTCCTCGACAACTACCGTACCGGTATCACCGTTACCCAGGTCAACGTACAGAGCGCGGCAGCCCCGCGTGAAGTGCAGGAAGCCTTCGATGACGTGATCCGTGCCCGCGAAGACGAGCAGCGTGCCCGCAACCAGGCCGAATCCTACGCCAATGGCGTGGTGCCGGAAGCCCGTGGTCAGGCCCAGCGCATCATCGAGGACGCCAACGGTTACCGCGACGAAGTCATCGCCCGCGCCAAGGGTGAGGCCGACCGTTTCACCAAGCTGGTTGCCGAGTACCACAAGGCACCTGACGTGACCCGTCAGCGTCTGTACCTGGAGACCATGCAAGAGGTCTACAGCAATTCGAGCAAGGTCATGGTGGCGACCAAGGACGGGCAGAACAACCTGCTCTACCTGCCACTGGACAAGATGGTCGAAGGCAGCCGCAACCCGTCCACGCCAAGCAGCACTGTGTCGCCATCGGTCAACGATGCGGCCGCCCGTGCGGCGCAGGACATGCAACAGCAACAGCAGCCGCTGCGTACTAGGGAGAGCCGCTGATGAGCAATAGATCGCTGATCGCCCTGATCGCCGCCGTGGTCCTGGCCATCGTGGCCTGGAACAGCTTCTACATCGTGTCCCAGACCGAACGTGCGGTACTGCTGCGCTTTGGTAAGGTGGTCCAGGCGGACGTTCAGCCTGGCCTGCACGTGAAGATTCCGTACGTGAACCAGGTGCGCAAGTTCGACGCCCGCCTCATGACCCTCGACGCCCCGACCCAGCGGTTCCTGACCCTGGAGAAGAAAGCCGTGATGGTCGACGCCTACGCCAAGTGGCGCGTCAAGGATGCCGAGCGCTTCTACACTGCCACGTCCGGTATGAAGCAGATCGCCGACGAGCGTCTGTCGCGTCGTCTGGAAAGCGGCCTGCGTGACCAGTTCGGTAAACGTACCTTGCACGAGGTGGTTTCCGGTGAACGTGACGCACTGATGGCTGACATCACTGCATCGCTGAACCGCATGGCCAACAAGGAGCTGGGTATCGAGGTGGTCGACGTGCGCGTCAAGGCCATCGACCTGCCGAAGGAAGTCAACCGCAGCGTGTTCGATCGCATGAGCACCGAGCGTGAGCGTGAAGCCCGCGAGCACCGTGCCAAAGGTAACGAGCTGGCTGAAGGTATCCGTGCCGATGCCGACCGTCAGCGCCGTGTGCTGCTGGCCGAGGCCTATCGCGAAGCAGAAGAAACCCGCGGTGATGGTGACGCCCAGGCGGCCGCCATCTATGCCAAGGCCTACAGCCAGGACGCTGATTTCTATGCGTTCCACCGTAGCCTGCAGGCATACCGCGAAAGCTTCTCGAGCAAGAGCGACGTGCTGGTCCTGGACCCGAAGAACGAGTTCTTCCGTTACCTGGACAAGAGCAAGCCGTGATGCTCAGGCCCTGATTTTCATGCAGCGGCGCCCCGCCTGGCAGCTAAAACACCAGGCGGGGTGCATCCTGAATGAAAAGGGGTGTATGATGAGGCAGCCGGGAAATTTCCCGGCTTTTTTGCGTCTGCAAGGTTGATTGGCACCGCGCCAGTTGACGGTTTGGTCAGGTCGCAAGGCAATTCGAGGGTGTCGGGTACGGTGGCTGCGCTGGGATCAGTGCTGCCCGCTGCTGTGCGCGATACCGGCTTTACTGACGGCTCGCCTGCTGGCAAGCCGCCCGGACCAGAGGGGAAATGGCGTAATGGCAACGGTAGACCGCTGGCTGCTGCCAGATGGCATCGAGGAAGTACTGCCACCTGAGGCTGCGCGCATCGAGATCGCGCGTCGCCAGGTGTTGGACCTGTTCCAGAGTTGGGGCTACGAACTGGTCGTCACCCCGCATATCGAGTACCTGGAGTCGCTGCTCACCGGCGCCGGCCAGGACCTGGATCAGCGCACCTTCAAGGTAGTGGACCCGCAGTCCGGCCGCCTGATGGGCTTCCGCGCCGACTTCACTCCGCAGGTGGCGCGTATCGACGCCCATACCCTGCGCCGTGAAGGCCCGAGCCGCCTGTGCTATGCCGGCAGCGTGCTGCACGCTCAGCCGCGTGCACTGTCCACCTCGCGCAGCCCGATCCAGTTGGGCGCTGAACTGTATGGCGATGCCAGCCCGACCAGCGACGTCGAAGTCATCAGCCTGATGCTTGCCACGCTGCAACTGACCGATGTGCCGGACGTGCACATGGACCTGGGCCACGTCGGTATCTACCGCGGCCTGGCCCGTGCTGCCGGCCTGTCCGGCGCGGTCGAGCAGCAGCTGTTCGACGCCCTGCAGCGCAAGGCCGTCGATGAAGTGCAGGCGCTGACCGCTGACCTGCCGAAGGATCTGGGCAACATGCTGCGCGCACTGGTCGAGCTGTGCGGTGGCCGTGAAGTGCTGGCCGACGCCCGCGTGCGCCTGGGCCGTGCCCCGGCCAGCGTGCTGGCGGCGCTGGACGACCTGCTGGCGATCGCTGATCGCCTGGCGTCGCGCTACCCCGACCTGCCGCTGTACTTCGACCTCGGCGAACTGCGCGGTTACAACTATCACACTGGCGTGGTGTTCGCCGTGTTCGTGCCGGGCGAGGGTCAATCGATCGCCCAGGGCGGGCGCTACGACGACATCGGCGCCGACTTTGGCCGGGCACGCCCGGCCACCGGTTTCTCCACGGATTTGAAGACCCTGGTCACACTGGGGCGAGCGGAGGTCGTATTGCCTACGGGCGGCATCTGGATGCCGGACAGTGGCGACGCGGCCCTCTGGCAGCAAGTCTGCCAGTTGCGCAACGAGGGCCAGCGTGTGGTCCAGGCTTTGCCTGGCCAGCCGTTGAGTGCTGCTCTCGAGGCGGATTGTGATCGGCAATTGATTCAGCAAGACGGGCGCTGGCAGGTTCTGCCGCTGGCCCAGTGAGTTTCTGCGTCGGCAACAGGCCGGCAACCAAGTTTGCGTGAATGAGGACCAATGTAATGGGTAAGAATGTCGTCGTCCTGGGCACCCAGTGGGGTGATGAGGGCAAAGGCAAGATCGTCGATCTGCTGACCGAACATGCTGCCGCCGTAGTGCGCTACCAAGGTGGCCACAACGCGGGCCACACCCTGGTGATCAACGGTGAGAAGACCGTTCTGCACCTGATTCCGTCCGGCATCCTGCGTGAAGGCGTACAGTGCCTGATCGGCAACGGCGTGGTCGTTGCCCCGGACGCACTGATGCGTGAAATCACCAAGCTGGAAGAGAAGGGCGTACCGGTGCGCGAGCGCCTGCGCATCTCCCCGGCTGCGCCGCTGATCCTGTCGTACCACGTGGCCCTGGACCAGGCCCGTGAAAAAGCCCGTGGCGAAGCCAAGATCGGCACCACCGGCCGTGGCATCGGCCCAGCCTACGAAGACAAGGTCGCGCGCCGCGGCCTGCGCGTGGGTGACCTGTTCCACCGCGAGCGTTTCGCTGCCAAGCTGGGTGAACTGCTGGACTACCACAACTTCCAGCTGGTGAACTACTACAAAGAGCCGGCCATCGACTTCCAGCAAACCCTGGATGAGTGCATGGCCTACGCCGAACAGCTCAAGCCGATGATGCTCGATGTCACCGCCGAGCTGCACAACCTGCGTCGCGCCGGCAAGGACATCATGTTCGAAGGCGCCCAGGGCTCGCTGCTGGACATCGACCACGGTACCTACCCGTATGTCACCAGCTCCAACACCACTGCTGGCGGTATCTCCACCGGTTCCGGCGTTGGTCCTATGTACCTGGACTACATCCTGGGTATCACCAAGGCCTACACCACTCGCGTAGGTTCCGGTCCGTTCCCGACCGAGCTGTTCGACGAGACCGGCGCTACCCTGGCCAAGCGTGGCCACGAGTTCGGTTCCACCACTGGCCGTGCCCGTCGTTGCGGCTGGTTCGATGCCGTGATCCTGCGTCGCGCCATCGACGTCAACAGCATCTCGGGCATCTGCCTGACCAAGCTGGACGTACTGGACGGCCTGGAAACCATCAACATCTGCGTGGGCTACAAGAACGAGAACGGTGCGGTCATCGACGCGCCTTCCGACGCCGACAGCTACATTGGCCTGGAGCCGGTGTACGAAGAGATGCCAGGCTGGAGCGAGTCGACCCTGGGCGTGAAAACCCTGGAAGAGCTGCCGCAAGCTGCGCGTAACTACATCAAGCGCATTGAAGAGCTGGTCGGCGCACCGATCGACATCATTTCGACCGGCCCGGACCGCAACGAGACCATCGTGCTGCGTCACCCGTTCGCCTGATCTGCCCTCCAGGCTGATCTGACGCCGTGGCCCTGAAAGGGGCTGCGGCGTTTTCATTTGTGGGGCAGGTAACCGCCTTGCTGAACCTTGGCGTTTATCCCTGCTGCCTCCGGCACAACCCTTGCTGTAAGAAGTTTCTGTAGATGCCATCAAAATAGTGGCGCCAGAAAACACGAGGGTTACACCGTGTCTGCCATCCTCTCACTGTTACGAAGCCGCCTCTTGCGGCCTGTGTTTGTTGCCCTTGGTATCGCTCTTTTGGTGCAGGTGCTGGTGGCCGTTGCGCTTACCCGAAGCACAGTCACTGCTCTGGAGGCCGACCTTGGCGAGCGCCTGGGCAATGACAGCCGCCAGCTCGCCAGCGACCTGGAGCAAGCTGGGCAAGATGTGCGCACGGGGCTCGACGGCCTGTCCAGCAGCACCCGTCAGCGCCTGAGTGCAGGGTTGTCGGAACGCCTGCAAAGCGAACAGCAGCAACTGCGCAACACCCTGGAAAAGAACCTCAAGGACTCCGCCAACGACATGGCCGAGCTACTGGCTTCGGTTGCGCCTAGGGCGATCTGGGACAACGATGTGCCGGTACTCTCCGACTTCGCCCGGCGCGCCCAGCGCAACCCTAACGTGCTGTTCGTGGTGTACGACGACGCCCAGGGCCAGCACCTGACCCGCTACCTCAACCGGCAAAACCCGATCAATCAGGCGCTGATGGAAAAGGGCCAAGGCGAGCGTGCGCTGGACAAGGTGATCGATGCCGCCCGGCGCGACCAGGCGGTGTACTTTGTCGAAGCCTCGATTAACCCCAATGGCGCAGAAATCGGCAAGGTGGTGATGGGGGTTTCCACGGCCGGTATCGATCAGGAGCTCAAAGCCCTGGATCAACGCTTTGCGGCACTGATCGCCAGTGGTGAACAGCTGGTTGGTGACAGCCTGGTCGGCGCTGCTGCCGACAGTGGCAAGACCCTGCGCGAACGCCTGGAGAAAGCCCAAGGCAGCGCGGCCGCAATGCAGGCCAATACCGCGCAGACCGTGCGCGAAGCCGCCGCCGAGCTGCGCTGGCGCATCGGTCTGGGCCTGGTGCTGGTTGGCCTGGGCGTACTGTTGGTGGTGGCTTTAGTGCTGGGTCGTCGAGTGTTGAGCAAGCTGCGTTTGTTAATTGGCGCCTTGGACGATCTGGCGGCCGGTGAAGGTGACCTGACCAAGCGCGTGCCGCTCGACAGCCGCGATGAAATTGGCGACATGGCCTCGGCGGTGAACCGCTTTGTCGACAAGCTGCAACCGATCGTGCGCGAGGCGGGTGAAGTGGCGCAGCGCACCGGCGTGGAAATTGGTGCAATGGCCCAGCGCAATGCGGGTGCCGATGCCGCTGCTGCGCTGCAGCGCGATGAAGTGGCGGCCAGCCTGCGTGACCTGTCGAGCATGGCCGATGAGGCTCAGGCCGAAAGCCATGCGATGCAGGCGGCCTTGCAGCAGGTGGTGGATATCCGCCAGGCCACTGACGAGAACAGTCGCACCTCGACACAGCTCGCCGGCTTGATCGAGAACCTGGCCGGGCAAGTGAATACCGGCTCCCAGGTGATCGAGCGGCTGGCCAAGCAGAGTGAGCAGATCGAAGTGGTGCTGACAGTGATCCATGGCATCGCCGAGCAGACCAATCTGTTGGCCTTGAATGCTGCCATCGAGGCGGCCCGAGCTGGTGAAACCGGGCGCGGTTTTGCCGTGGTAGCCGACGAAGTGCGGGCGCTGGCGAGCAAGACGCAAAGCTCCACCGGGGATATCCAGGCGCATATTGCCGCGTTGCAGAAGGGCGCCAAGGAAGCAGTGGCGACTATCAGCCAGGCCGGGCTCAAGGCCAGCGAAGGGTTGCTGGTGCTGCGTGACAACGAACGCCGGCAACAGTCGGTGCAGGCGGCGGTCGAGCAGGTGCATGCGGCCATTGGCCTTGCTACCCGCGCTGCTGAGCAGCAGGCGAATGGCGCGCAGGCGGTGCGTGGCCGGGTGGAAACCATCCATGCCCAGGCTGAGCGCTCGGCTGAGGTGGTGATGCAGACCACGGCCAGCAGCAAGGTGCTGGATGACTTGGCGGCGCAATTGCGGGCAAGCCTGGGACAATTCAGGGCATAAGGTGAGCGTTGTGGGAGCGGCACACAGGGCCGTTACTCCGTGGGCGGCATTGCTATGATGGCGGCGACACGTGACAAAAGGAGTTGTTCATGTCCGCCCAATTGGTCGCCGCTCCGGCGGAGCTGGATTTTCTTCATAGCGATGGCATAAACGTCACTGCGCCAATGACTGCCATCAAGGCCTATTACGCCATGACCTCGGACGTGCCGGGCTGGTTGGCTGCAGCCTTCCGCCTGCGCGACTTCATCTCGCGCCGGTTCAACGTCGCTGCTATCCACGGCTTCTCGTCACTTAACCCCGAGCGGGCTCCGGTAGTGGGTGGGCTTCTGGATTTCTTCACCGTTGAGGCGATCAGCGACCAGCAACTGGTCCTGACTTCACGTGACACGCACTTGGCGGTCATGGTGAGCATGGACCTGGATGAAGCAGAGCAAGGTCGGCAGCGCCTTAGCGTCACCACCTCGGTGCAGTGCTTCAATCGTTTCGGTCGCTACTACATGCTGCCTGTCGGCATGGCTCACGGGCCAATCGTGCGGCGCATGCTGCGCAATATCGCGTGATGGCTGGGGTGCCCTCATCGCTGCCTTGCAGGTGATGAGGGCTACACGACTCATGCCTTGTTCAGGTACATCCGCGTGGTCAGCAGATAAACCGGCAGCCCCGACACCACAATCAGCAATGCCGCATAAGGCGCCGCTGCGGCGAATTCGACGTTGGCGGTGTGTGCCCATACCTCGGTCGCCAGGGTGGTCATCCCGGTCGGGCTCAGTAGCAGGGTAGCGGTCAGCTCTTTCATGGCATCCAGGAACACCAGCGCAAACGCTGCCGCCATGGCTGGGAAGATGATTGGCAAGGTCACCCGGCAGAACGCCGCGAAGCTGTTGGCACCCAGCGTGCGCGCGGCTTCCTCCAGCGTCGGCGAGGCCTTGTTCAGCGCGGTGCGCACTGGCGACTGGGCCAATGGCAAGAAGAGCAGCGCATAAGCCAGCAGCAGCAATGCCGTGGTCTGGTACAGCGCCGGCACGTAGTGCAGGGCGAAGAACACCAAGGTCAGGGCAATCACTAGGCCGGGGAGGGCGTGCAACAGGTACGGCAGGCGCTCGGCCCAGATCGCCAGGCGACCTTTGTAACGTACCACCAGGAAGCTGATCGGCAGGGCCAGCAACACACAGAAACCTGCACCGCCAAGTGACACCGACAGCGAAGTGAACAGCGCCTTGGAAATGGCTGCCACCGGGAACGCTGCCGATGAACCGACGCTAAGCCAGTAGACGAGCATGGCCAGCGGAATACCGCTGCCCAGCACTGCCAAGCCAATGCAGAACAGCTGCGCCAGCACCGCCCAACCCCGCAGCCGCACGGGTTGCGCGCGCCGCGCTACGCCTTGGCCGATGCGCACATGGCGGGCTTTGCCGCGTACGCGCAGTTCCAACCACAGCATCACCAGGCACATCGCCAGCAGCACAGCAGACAGCATGGCCGCGTTGGCATTGCTGAACTCCAGTTCGAACTGCTGGTAGATGGCCGTGGTGAACGTCTGCAGGCCTAGGATCGACAGCGCGCCAAACTCCACCAGCATATGCAGGGCAATCAGTAGCGCACCGCCGAGCATCGACGGCCAAAGCAGTGGCAGGGTGACCTTGCTGAACACGCCCCAGCGGCTGCAGCCCAGGGTGCGCGCCGATTCCTCAAGCGAGGTGTCGAGGTTGCGCAGGGTCGCGGCAACGGGCAGGAACACCAGCGGATACTTGGACAGGGCCATGACCATGATCGCCCCACCAAGGCCTTCGAAGTCCGAGCTCAGCGACACCCAAGTGAAGCTGCTGACGAACGATGGCACGGCGAACGGCAGGCACAACACCACGCCCCACAGCCGACGGCCGGCCAGGTTGCTGCGCTCCAGCAACCAGGCCAGCGCCAGGCCGACCACCATGCAGGTCAGTGTCACCCCGACCATCAGCATCAGGGTGTTGCGCATCAGCCCCCAGACAAAGGGCCGCCACAGCAGGTGCAAGGCTTCGCGCCAGCCTGCTTCCCAGGCTTTGATGGCGACGTAAGCCAGTGGCAGCAAGCTCATCGCCACCAGGAACAGCACAGGCAGCACCACCCAGATGGACGGGCGCTTGCGGCGCGGAACGAAGCGTACCGGCGCCGGTTCGGACAGAGCGGCAGTCATCAGAGCAGACCGACCTCGCGCTCGAGCTCGATGGCTTCTTCGGCATTACCCAGGTCGGCTGGCGAGATGTTCGGCGGGCGCAGCTCGTTGAACGGCTTCAGGCCACGGTCCGAAACCATGCCCTTGTGCAGCGGGTACTCGGCGGTAGTCTGGGTAATCACGCGTTGGCCCTCTTCGCTGGCCATCCAGTTGAGCAGAGCCTGGGCTTCTTTCGGGTGCTTGCTGGCCTTGACCACGGCCGCGCCAGAGATGGTGACCAGGTTGCCGGCATCGCCGTCGGCCAGGTAGTAGAGCTTGGTGTCCAGCTTGCCGCGCTCGCGTTCAAGCGCGTACCAGTAGTAATTGTTCACCAGGACCGCCGCCACTTCGCCTTTTTCCACGGCTTTGAGGGCGACCATGTTGTTGGTGTAGGTCTTGCCGAAAGCTTTCAGGCCGGTCAGCCATTCTTCGGTGGCTTCGCGGCCATGCATCTTCAGAATGGCCACGGCCTGCTCCTGGAACGCACCACTGGTGGGCACGTAGCCGACGCGGCCTTCCCACTCAGGGTTGGCGAAGTCCATCACCGTGGTTGGCAGGTCTTTTTCGTCGACCTTCTTCGGGTTGTACACCACGATGCGCGTACGGGCCGTGATACCCATCCAGGTACCGTTGGCGCCAACGTACTCCTTGGGCATCATGTTCGCGGTGGCGTCGTCGATCTTGGCCAGCAGGCCCAGTTCGCCCAGGTTGTTCAGGGGTGGGGACTCTTCGGTGTAGATGATGTCGGCCGGCGAACGGTCGCCTTCCTCGATGATCTGGCTGGCCAGCTGGTTGCTGCTGCCCTTGCGGATGTCGATATGAATACCGGTCTTGGCCTCGTAGGCCTTGGCGATGGCTTCGCCGATTTCCTTGTGCTGACCGTTGTACATGGTCAGGCTGACCGGTGCGTCTGCCATGGCGGCCGGAGCGCCGATGACCAGGCTCAGCACGGCGGCGGCCAAGGTGCGCATCAGCGGTTGCGGGCGGATCGTCATGCGGGTACTTCCTCGCTTACGGCTACATATTTGGAAACAATGGTAAACGAAATCGTTTCTCAAGTGGCCGGGTGACGAGAAATTCATGGTCAGACGATGGTGTAACCGTCGAAATGGGTTTGCACCAATGGCCGAAAGGGGAGGGATGCACAAAACGCAGGCAAGAAAAAACCCACTAGCAAGCTAGTGGGTTTTTGTATGGTGCCCAGGAGAAGACTCGAACTTCCACGACCTTGCGGTCACTGATACCTGAAACCAGCGCGTCTACCAATTCCGCCACCTGGGCAAAGCTTTACATCATCTGCAGAAGGCGACTATCGTTCGCTTTCACACAGTAGTAACAGATCCTTGGTCATCTGTTACTTGAAAATATTTGGTGCCCAGGAGAAGACTCGAACTTCCACGACCTTGCGGTCACTGATACCTGAAACCAGCGCGTCTACCAATTCCGCCACCTGGGCACACATTCGAGATTACAAGATGCTTTACAGCGCCGTTCATCTCTACTACAACTTCGGGGTTGTCCGTCGTTGTGGTGCGCACTATACGGACGCTCCCCAAGGCTGTAAAGCCCCCAATCAAAAAAAAATTCAAAAAATTCAACTTGTTGATTCCACAGGCCTATTACGGCTGTCTATGCACTGCAGCGGGGGCTGTCCAAGGCAGACATTTCCGGTTTCAATACGCCTATGCCAGAATTCCTATCTATATACCCCAAGGTGAACCCCTTCTGATGGCCGATTGGCAATCCCTCGATCCCGAGGCCGCTCGCGAAGCGGAAAAATACGACAACCCCATTCCCAGCCGTGAGCTGATCCTGCAGCGCCTCGCCGACCGTGGCGAACCCGCTGCCCGCGAGGAGCTGGCGAAAGAGTTTGGTCTGTATGAGGAAGACCAGATCGAAGCCCTGCGCCGCCGCCTGCGTGCCATGGAGCGCGATGGCCAGCTTATCTATACCCGGCGCGGCACTTATGCCCCGGTGGACAAGCTGGACCTGATCTGCGGCCGTATCTCCGGCCACCGCGACGGTTTTGGTTTCCTCATCCCCGATGATGGCAGTGATGACCTGTTCCTTGGCCCGTCGCAGATGCGTCTGGCCTTCGATGGCGACCGCGCGTTGGCGCGGGTTTCCGGCACAGACCGCCGTGGGCGCCGTGAAGGGGTGATCGTCGAGGTCATTTCCCGCGCCCATGAGAGCGTGGTCGGTCGCTATTTCGAAGAAGGCGGCATTGGCTACGTGACGCCGGACAACCCGAAGATCCAGCAGGAAGTGCTGGTGACCGCCGGGCGTAACGGCGGTGCCAAGATCGGTCAGTTCGTCGAAATCAAGATCACCCACTGGCCAACCCCGCGCTTCCAGCCGCAAGGCGATGTGGTCGAGGTCATCGGCAACTACATGGCCCCAGGCATGGAAATCGACGTAGCCCTGCGCAGCTACGACATCCCGCACGTCTGGCCTGCTGATGTGGTCAAGGAAGCACGCAAGTTCCGCTCCGAAGTCGAGGAGAAGGATAAAGAGAAGCGCGTCGACCTGCGCCATCTGCCGTTCGTCACCATTGACGGTGAAGACGCCCGCGACTTCGACGATGCCGTTTATTGCGAGCCCCTGGGCAAGCTGCGCCTGTTCTCCGGTGGCTGGCGTCTGTACGTGGCCATTGCCGACGTTTCCAGCTACGTGCGCCTGGGCTCGGCCCTGGATGTCGAAGCCCAGCAGCGCGGCAACTCGGTGTACTTCCCCGAGCGTGTGGTGCCGATGCTCCCCGAAGAGCTGTCCAACGGCCTGTGCTCGCTGAACCCGCATGTCGACCGGTTGGCCATGGTTTGTGAAATGACCATGAACAAAGCCGGCCAGATGGTCGACTATCAGTTCTACGAAGGCGTGATCCACTCTCACGCCCGCCTGACCTACAACAAGGTCAGCAGCATGCTCGAGCACGCCCGTACCCGTGAGGGCAAAGCGCTGCGCGAAGAGTACAAGGAAGTCGTGCCGGACCTGAAGAACCTGTACAACCTGTACAAGGTGCTGGTGGATGCGCGTCATACGCGTGGTGCCATCGACTTCGAAACCCAGGAAACCCGCATCATCTTCGGTGACCAGCGCAAGATCGCGGAAATTCGCCCGACCGTACGCAATGATGCCCACAAGCTGATCGAGGAATGCATGCTGGCGGCCAACGTGGCCACCGCCGAGTTCCTGCAGAAGCATGGCGTGCCAGCCCTGTACCGCGTGCACGACGGCCCGCCGCCGGAGCGCCTGGAAAAGCTGCGCGCCTTCCTGGGTGAGCTGGGCCTGAGCCTGCACAAGGGCAAGGACCCGTCGCCGAAGGACTACCAGGCTCTGCTGGCGAGCATCGCCGGGCGCCCGGACTTCCACCTGATTCAGACCGTCATGCTGCGCTCGCTGAGCCAGGCGGTGTACAGCACCGAGAACAACGGCCACTTTGGCTTGAACTACGAGGCGTACACCCACTTTACCTCGCCGATCCGCCGTTACCCGGACCTGCTGGTGCACCGCGCCATCCGCAGCATCATCCGTTCCAAGGTAGATACCCCGCACGTCAAGCGTGCCGGTGCCATGAGCATCCCCAAGGCGCGTATCTACCCGTACGACGAAAACACCCTGGAGCAACTCGGCGAACAGTGCTCGATGACCGAGCGCCGGGCCGACGAGGCCACCCGTGACGTGGTCAACTGGCTCAAGTGCGAGTTCATGAAGGACCGTGTGGGCGAGACGTTCCCGGGTGTGATCACTGCGGTGACCGGCTTTGGCCTGTTCGTCGAGCTGACCGATATCTATGTGGAAGGCCTGGTGCACGTCAGTGCGCTGCCGGGCGACTATTACCACTTCGACCCGGTGCATCACCGCCTGTCCGGCGAGCGCACAGGGCGCAGCTTCCGCCTGGGCGACACCATCGAAGTCAAGGTCATGCGCGTCGATCTGGACGAGCGCAAGATCGACTTCGAAGTGTCGGACAAGACCCTCGCCGCACCGATCGGCCGCAAGCAGCGCGGCGCCGCACAGGCTACCGAAAAGGCCGAGCAGCCGCCGGTTGCCGAAGCGAAAGCCACGCCCAAGCCGCGCAGCCGCAAAAGCGAAGCGTCCGAAGCGTATTTCCCCAAGGATGCCGTGCAGCGCAATGCTGAAGTGCGTAAAAGCCGTGAGATGAAAAAAGCCCTGATGACCGACGCGCGCAGCAGCGCTGGCAGCAAGGCGGAAAAAGGTGGCAAACCGTCCGGCAAACCGACCAAGCACCGTAAAGGCCCGCCGAAGTCCGGCGCGCCACGCAAGAGCAAGAGCAAGTCATGAGTCAGCTGGAAAAGATCTACGGCGTGCACGCCGTGCAGGCATTGCTGCAGCACCATCCAAAGCGGGTCAAGCAGATCTGGCTGTCGGAAGGGCGCAGCGAGCCACGCCTCGAAACCTTGCTGGCGCTGGCCGCGGAGAACCGCGTGCCGGTCGGCCAGGCCGAGCGCCGTGAGTTGGATGCCTGGGTAGAGGGCGTGCATCAGGGCGTGGTCGCCGAGGTGAGCCCGAGCCAGGTATGGGGCGAGTTGATGCTCGAGGAGTTGCTCGAGCGCACTGAAACGCCGCCGCTGATCCTGGTGCTGGACGGTGTCACCGATCCGCACAACCTTGGCGCTTGCCTGCGCACGGCCGATGCGGCGGGTGCCACGGCAGTGATCGTGCCCAAGGACAAGTCTGCAACGCTGACGCCGGTTGTGCGCAAGGTGGCATGCGGTGCGGCGGAAGTGATCCCGCTGGTGGCCGTGACCAACCTGGCGCGTACCCTGGAAAAGCTGCAGCAGCGTGGCTTGTGGGTAGTGGGTACCGCTGGCGAGGCCGAGCAGGAGATCTACCAGCAGGACCTGACCGGCCCCCTGGTGATGATCATGGGCGCAGAAGGCAAGGGCATGCGCCGTCTCACCCGCGAGCATTGCGATTTTCTGGTGAAATTGCCGATGGCTGGCAGCGTCAGCAGCCTGAACGTGTCGGTTGCGACCGGGGTTTGCCTGTTCGAAGCGGTGCGTCAGCGTCAAGCCAAGCGCTGATCTTCAGCCAGTTCCACCGTCTTCGCGAGCGCGCCCGCTCCCACTGGTTCACTGTTGCCTTTGGCAATGCGGATTGCTTGTGGGGGCGGGCGCATTCTGAATATGTTTCAGGCTGTTCAAATATTCACCAATTGCCTTGCTTGTGCGCCCCGCCTTCTCTACAATTGCGCCCCTTGCCGAGCTGGCAGGCGCTTATGTGCCTCCCCTCCGTGCAAGACATACAGTGTCATTCACTCCTTGTCTGACCAGATTCGCTGGCAGACTACTAACCCGTAAGGAGCATTCATGCGTCATTACGAAATCATCTTCCTGGTTCACCCGGACCAGAGCGAGCAAGTCGGCGGCATGGTTGAGCGTTACACCAAGCTGATCGAAGAAGACGGTGGCAAGATCCACCGCCTGGAAGACTGGGGCCGTCGTCAACTGGCCTACGCAATCAACAATGTTCACAAGGCTCACTACGTGATGCTGAACGTTGAGTGCACCGGCAAGGCCCTGGCCGAGCTGGAAGACAACTTCCGCTACAACGATGCCGTTATCCGTAACCTGGTCATCCGTCGCGACGAAGCCGTTACCGGCCAGTCCGAGATGCTGAAGGCTGAAGAAAACCGCAGCGAGCGCCGTGAGCGTCGTGAGCGTCCTGAGCATGCTGACTCCGCCGAAGGCGACGACAGCAATGACAGCGACTCCAGCGATAACGCTGACGAGTAATCCACGGACCTTTAGAGGAGCCTATTAAATGGCACGTTTCTTCCGTCGTCGTAAATTCTGCCGCTTCACTGCTGAAGACGTGAAAGAGATCGACTTCAAAGATCTCAACACCCTGAAAGCTTACGTATCCGAAACCGGCAAGATCGTTCCAAGCCGTATCACCGGTACCAAAGCTCGTTATCAGCGTCAGCTGGCTACCGCTATCAAGCGCGCCCGCTTCCTGGCCCTGCTGCCCTACACCGACAGCCACGGCCGCTGAGACCGGGTCGTCGACAAGCAGTAAGGGATTAGCATGCGAGCGTTAGCAAGTTTCATCATGCGCGGTCGTGTGCAGGCCACCCTGGTGGTGGTCATCAGCGCGGTACTGCCGCTGCTGTTCTGGTTGAGTGCCGCTGCCTGCAGCCTTGTGCTGCTGCGGCGTGGGTTCAAGGATGCTACAACGGTCATCGCCGGCGGCCTGCTGGCCGGGCTGGCCGTATGGGTCATGGGCGATCCCATCACCTTTTTGGTGATTGCGGGTGCTGTGGCCTTGGCCGCCCTGTTGCGTGCCGAGCATCCCTGGAGCCGTGTGTTGCTGGTCAGTGCCGTGTTCGCCGTGGCTTTCAGCCTCGTGCTCGATCTGGCGCTGGCGCAAACCTTCGATGTGCTGGCCAAGGCGTTTGCCGAAGCCATGCCGAAAATCGAGGGGCAGCCGGTGCTCTCCGGTGAGCTGATCCGCCCTGTGCTGGTCGCTTCCACAGCAGTGACGGTGCAGTTGTTCAGTGTGCTGGCCTTGGTGCTGGCGCGCTACTGGCAGGCAGCGTTGTACAACCCTGGAGGCTTCGGTCGCGAGTTTCGCGCGCTGAAGTTGCCGAAACAGACCATGGCGGTCTTGGTGGCAGTGATGGTGGTGGCCCCGTTCATCGGGCCGCAGTTCATCATCCTGGCATCGGCCTCAAGCCTGGTTCTGGTGCTGGCCGGCATCGCTTTGATGCATGGGCTGGTGGCACAGGGCCGACTGGCTGGTTTCTGGCTGGTGGGCATGTACGTGACGCTGCCGCTGATCATGCAGCTGATTTACCCCTTGCTGATGGTTTTGGCCATTGTCGACAGCCTGATTGATTTTCGCGGTCGCAAGTCCCCCAAGGGGAATGACTCCGCGAACGGTGAAGGTTAAAAGTTAAGAGGTTTTACCAAATGGAACTGATCCTGCTGGAAAAAGTCGCTAACCTGGGCAACCTGGGCGACAAAGTAAAAGTTAAGGCTGGTTACGGCCGTAACTTCCTGCTGCCATTCGGCAAGGCCACCGTTGCCAACGCCGCCAACCTGGCTGCGTTCGAAGAACGTCGCGCCGAGCTGGAAAAAGCAGCTGCTGACAAGAAATCGTCGGCTGAAAGCCGTGCTGCCCAACTGGCCGAGCTGGAAGTGACCATCACTGCCACCGCTGGCGACGAAGGCAAGCTGTTCGGTTCGATCGGCACCCACGACATCGCTGACGCCCTGACCGCCTCCGGCGTAGAAGTGGCCAAAGCTGAAGTTCGTCTGCCGAACGGCACCATCCGTCAGGTTGGCGAATACGACGTAGCCGTGCACCTGCACAGCGACGTTGAAGCCACCGTACGTGTGGTCGTCGTAGCTGCCTAAGCTGCGCTAACTGGCTGGCTCCTTGCGAGTCAGGCGGTTAACATCGGGCACGGTCCTGTTTTTTACAGGCCGTGCCCTTTGTCTTTTTCATCCTCCAGAATTCTTTCGTGGCCATGAACGAGATCACCACCTCCGAACAGCTAGACCTGCAAACCGCAGCCCTGAAGGTACCGCCGCATTCCATCGAGGCCGAACAGGCCGTGCTCGGTGGCCTGATGCTGGACAACGATGCCTGGGAGCGGGTGCTGGACCAGGTGTCGGATGGTGACTTCTACCGGCATGACCACCGGCTGATCTTCCGCGCCGTGCACAAGTTGGTCGATGCCAACCAGCCATTCGACGTGGTGACCCTGCACGAGCAGTTGGACAAGGAAGGCCTGTCCTCGCAGGTAGGCGGCCTGGCGTACCTGGCCGAGCTGGCCAAGAACACCCCGTCGGTGGCCAACATCAAGGCCTACGCCGCGATCATTCGCGAACGGGCTACGCTGCGCCAGTTGATCAGTATCAGTACCGACATCGCCGACAACGCGTTCAACCCCCAGGGGCGCAACGCTGCAGAGATTCTCGACGATGCCGAGCGGCAAATCTTCCAGATCGCCGAGGCTCGGCCAAAAACCGGTGGCCCGGTAGGCGTCAACGAGCTGTTGACCATGGCCATCGACCGTATCGATACGCTGTTCAACTCCGACAGTGATATCACCGGTATCTCTACCGGGTACACCGACCTGGACGAAAAAACCAGCGGCCTGCAGGCTGCCGACTTGATCATCGTCGCCGGCCGTCCGTCGATGGGTAAAACCACCTTTGCCATGAACCTGGTTGAGAACGCCGTGCTACGCAGCGAAAAGGCGGTGCTGGTGTTCTCCCTCGAAATGCCAGGTGAATCGCTGATCATGCGTATGCTTTCGTCCCTTGGCCGTATCGATCAGACCAAGGTCCGTTCCGGCCAGCTGGACGACGACGACTGGCCACGCCTGACCTCGGCAGTCAACCTGCTTAACGACCGCAAGCTGTTCATCGACGATACCGCCGGCATCAGCCCGTCTGAAATGCGTGCGCGTACGCGGCGCTTGGCGCGTGAGCACGGTGAAATCGGCATGATCATGGTCGACTACCTGCAGCTGATGCAGATCCCGGGCTCTTCCGGTGATAACCGCACCAACGAGATTTCCGAAATTTCCCGCTCGCTCAAGGCCCTGGCCAAGGAATTCAACTGCCCGGTCATCGCCCTGTCGCAGCTGAACCGCTCCCTGGAACAGCGCCCGAACAAACGCCCGGTGAACTCCGACTTGCGTGAATCCGGTGCAATCGAGCAGGACGCCGACGTGATCATGTTCGTGTACCGCGACGAGGTGTACCACCCCGAGACCGAGCACAAGGGTGTGGCGGAAATCATCATCGGTAAACAGCGTAACGGCCCTATTGGCTTTGTGCGCCTGGCGTTTATCGGCAAGTACACCCGCTTCGAGAACCTCGCACCGGGCATGTACAACTTCGACGACGACGAATGAGAAGAGTCGGTAGAGGCTCGCCTCGTTAGAGCGACTCAGTGTTCAGGCAGTCCTGATCCGCTTGGATATCTCAGCCTGAATGTCGTCAGTGGCGTCTTGCTGCTTTCTACCTTTACCTGCTCGGGTCTTTGTCGATGTCATTCCATGGTGCGGCAGCACCCTTTGTTTCTCTGCAATGTATTCGTTGCCTTGACGGCGCTCCACGACTGCAACTGTGGTCGCGTAGCCAGAAACTTGAAACTTTGTAAGGGCGCTTAGGTCGCTGATATATGAGCTGCCGGTAAGCGGGTGGGGGAAAGCTGTGTCACATGCAAGTACATGAATTTGCCTGTTGTGCAGCTGGATATTGCGGCTTGTCAGTGCCTTGAAAGTGCGTGTTGCATCGTAAATATTGGTGCCGTCAGCACCTATCACGCCTGGAGCGCCATGGGCGCTGATATACAGGGTGGGTAATTTTCCGTCCGGTCGTTCTCGCCCAGTAAAAACAACAATTCCGTCGAACTCCGCCACGATAGGTCCGCGATAGGTCTTGTTGACGAATAGCTTACGAATGAACTCGAAAGCGTGCCCCGTCGGATCACGGCGGTTGATCGGGTCGCAAAGAGCAAATGAGTAGGTATTCAACCCTCCTTTTGCGAATGGGCTGTCGCTGTCTGGACTGTTGAAACGCATGAGATGAGGGTTGTAAGCGCGGTAGCCATTTCCCAGCAGGTAATGGCCGGTGACCAGATCCTCAAGCTCGCCTTTGAAGGCAGGTATTTGTCCGTGGTCGACCCTAGCGCCGTATGCACTGAAGGTCAGCTGGGTGAGGCCGTTTTGGTCAAGTGTGCAAGAGGGTGAATTGGACATTTCACTGCCGATCAAGCGGCTGTGATTTTCCTGGTGCGTGGTAAGGGTGCCTGGCCCTGCATTGAAGATACGGGTGAATCCACGGCCATCCAGCAATAGGGTTGGGCGATGAGACGCGTAGAATATTTTCATCACTTGCTTCCTGGGTTGGGTGTTTCCTAAATGCTAGGTGGGCCAGGAAGTTGATGAGACTGGCAACATTGCCAGATCATTCGAGGGAGATCAGCCGGCCATTGCAGTCGGATTAGGTCAAAATTTGTGCTATATCCCGCACCTGCTAGTTCCTATTACATCAGAGCCGGTTATCTGTTAGTACACCCGCTTCAATAACTTGGCGCCGGGTATGTACAACTTCGATGATGAATAAAGCCTGTTTTCGTGTAGCAGCGCGTAATTCACTGAGTTAGCAGGGGCACCTCTGGGAGCGGCTTCAGTCGCGAAGAATCCAGCGCGGAGGATGGCACCGCCTGCGCCGGTGATCGCCGACACCCCGCGCCCCCAACTGTCGTCCCAGCTCACCAATCCCCACGAATCCAGTCGGATTTGGTCAAAATTTGTGCTATATTCCGCGCCCGCGATTTCCCTGCACACCAGAACCGGTCACTGACATGCAAGCAGCCAAACCACTCTACGACTATCCCAAGTACTGGGCCGAATGCTTCGGGCCAGCACCTTTCCTGCCGATGAGCAGGGAGGAGATGGATCTGCTCGGCTGGGATTCCTGCGACATCATCATCGTGACCGGTGATGCCTACGTCGACCACCCATCGTTCGGCATGGCCATCATCGGCCGTCTGCTGGAGGCCCAGGGCTTCCGCGTGGGCATCATCGCCCAGCCGAACTGGCAGTCGAAAGACGACTTCATGAAGCTCGGCGAGCCGAACCTGTTCTTCGGCGTGGCCGCCGGCAACATGGACTCGATGATCAACCGTTACACCGCAGACAAGAAGATCCGTTCCGACGACGCCTACACCCCAGGTGGCCTGGCCGGCAGCCGTCCGGACCGCGCCAGCCTGGTGTACAGCCAGCGCTGCAAGGAAGCCTACAAGCATGTGCCGATCGTGCTCGGCGGCATCGAGGCTTCGCTGCGCCGCATTGCCCACTACGACTACTGGCAGGACAAGGTTCGCCATTCGATCCTGATCGACGCCAGCGCCGATATCCTGCTGTTCGGCAACGCCGAGCGCGCGGTGGTCGAAGTGGCCCAGCGCCTGTCCAACGGCGAGAAGATCGAGACCATCACCGACGTGCGTGGCACCGCCTTCGTGCGCCGTGATACACCACAAGGCTGGTACGAAATCGACTCCACCCGTATCGACCGCCCGGGCCGCGTCGACAAGATCATCAACCCGTACGTGAACACCCAGGACACCCAGGCCTGCGCCATCGAGCAGGCCAAGGGCGACCAGGAAGACCCGAACGAAGCCAAGGTGGTGCAGATTCTCGACAGCCCGAGCGTGACCCGGGAAAAGTCGGTGATCCGCCTGCCGTCGTTCGAAAAGGTGCGTAACGACCCGGTACTCTACGCCCACGCCAACCGCGTGCTGCACCTGGAGACCAACCCAGGCAACGCCCGCGCACTGGTGCAGAAGCATGGCGAAGTGGATGTGTGGTTCAACCCGCCACCCATCCCCATGAGCACCGAAGAAATGGACTACGTGTTCGGCATGCCTTACGCCCGTGTGCCGCACCCGGCCTATGGCAAGGAGCGCATCCCGGCCTACGAAATGATCCGTTTCTCGGTGAACATCATGCGTGGCTGCTTTGGTGGCTGCACCTTCTGCTCGATCACCGAGCACGAAGGCCGCATCATCCAGAACCGCTCGCACGAATCGATCCTGAACGAGATCGAAGAGATGCGCGACAAGGTGCCGGGCTTCACCGGCGTGGTCTCCGACCTTGGCGGCCCGACTGCCAACATGTACCGCATCGCCTGCAAGAGCCACGACATCGAGAAGCACTGCCGCAAGCCGTCGTGCGTGTTCCCGGGCATCTGCGAAAACCTCAACACCGACCACAGCTCGCTGATCGAGCTGTACCGCAAGGCCCGTGCCTTGCCGGGTGTGAAGAAGATCCTGATCGCCTCCGGCCTGCGCTACGACCTGGCGGTGGAATCACCGGAGTACGTCAAGGAGCTGGTGACCCACCACGTTGGTGGTTACCTGAAGATTGCCCCGGAGCACACCGAGCGTGGCCCGTTGGACAAGATGATGAAGCCGGGTATCGGCACCTACGACCGCTTCAAGCGCATGTTCGAGAAGTTCTCGAAGGAAGCGGGCAAGGAGCAGTACCTGATCCCGTACTTCATCGCCGCCCACCCAGGCACCACCGACGAAGACATGATGAACCTGGCCCTGTGGCTGAAGGGCAACGGCTTCCGCGCCGACCAGGTGCAGGCGTTCTACCCGTCACCGATGGCGTCGGCCACGGCCATGTACCACTCGGGCAAGAACCCGCTGCGCAAGGTGACCTACAAGAGCGAAGGGGTGGAGATCGTCAAGAGCGACGAGCAACGCCGCCTGCACAAGGCGTTCTTGCGCTACCACGACCCGAAAGGCTGGCCAATGCTGCGTGAAGCGCTGGAGCGCATGGGCCGCGCCGACCTGATCGGGCCGGGCAAGCACCAACTGATCCCGCTGCACCAGCCGCAGAGCGATACCTACCAGAGCGCGCGCCGCAAGAACTCGACGCCGGCGGGTAGCCACAAGGTGGGCAAGGACCAGAAGATCCTGACCCAGCACACCGGTCTGCCGCCGCGTGCCAGCGATGGCAGCAAGCCTTGGGACAAGCGTGAGAAGGCCAAGGCCGAAGCGTTCGCCCGAAACGAGAAGGCGGCCAAGGAGCGCAAGGAAGCGGCCAAGGGTGGCAAGGGCAACAAGAAGCCACGTCAGCCTGTTATCCCGCGCTGATCGATCCATGTTGGGACCGCAAAGCGGTCCCAACATCTCAAGGTCAATCAGGCTTCTTGTCGACCCACTTCGGCGCCACCGGCGCGACGAAGCTGTCCATGCCATTTAGCAGCTCATCTGGCTGCTGCGCCAGCAGCAACATCGCCCGGTGCTGCGGGCGCACAAAGCCTTCTTCGACGATATGGTCGAGGAAGCCGCCCAGCTTGTCGTAGAAGCCATTCACATCGAGCAGCCCCAGCGGCTTGGCGTGATAGCCCAACTGCCCCCAGGTCCACACTTCGAACAACTCCTCCAGCGTACCGAGCCCGCCCGGCAAGGCAATGAAGGCATCGCTCAGCTCGGCCATGCGGGCCTTGCGCGCGTGCATGCCATCAACCACTTCCAGGCGAGTCAGGCCCTTGTGGCCGACTTCAGCGTCCAGCAGGCTCTGCGGGATGATTCCCACCACTTCGCCACCTGCTGCCATGGCAGCGTCAGCCACCACACCCATCAGGCCAACGGCGCCGCCGCCATACACCAGCGTCAGCCCACGACGCGCAATGGCCTGGCCAAGCGCGACGGCCGCTTCACGGTAGGCGGGGTTGGCGCCGATGCTGGCGCCGCAGAACACACAAACGGAACGTACGGGCATTGCTCATCTCCTGTCACTCAGGTGCACAGGGTACGGTGCATGTCCGTCGCTTCCAAGGCCGCTTTCACTCCGGCCGGGAGAATTCGCAGATGGCGCCGGTGGCTCCATGGGCGTAGGCAGCGAGCAGGCTATTCAGGAAGTTGGAGATGGGCATTTGGTATTGCTCCTAAATGAGAGGTTGTCCCATCGTCCAATAAAAGGGCATGATGTGCCCTTAGATTGGTTGTATACAATCCATTGAACAATTCTACTGGCTGGCCACTTGACACCCCCTTGACCCATATCAGCAAGGGGCTGAACGGGTTCAGGCAGTCTCGCAATTGATAAAACCCTGCCAAGGAGATTCATGATGTTTGCGAAAGCTGTAGCGGTATCCCTGCTGACCCTCGCCAGCGCCTCTGTCTTCGCCGCCGAGTGCTCGGTAACTGTCGAATCGACGGACCAAATGTCCTATACCACCAAGGAATTCACCGTCGACAAGAGCTGCAAGGAATTCACCGTCAAACTGACCCACTCCGGCAACCTGCCGAAGAACGTCATGGGCCACAACCTGGTGATCAGCAAGACTGCCGACATGCAGGGCATTGCTACCGAAGGCATGAGCCAGGGCATTGAAAAGGGTTACCTTAAGGAAGATAACGCCAACATCATCGCCCACACCGCAATGATCGGTGCGCCAGAAAAAGAAACCGAAGTGAAGTTCGACACTTCCAAGCTGGAAGCCGGTGGTGACTACAGCTTCTTCTGCACCTTCCCGGGCCACATCTCGATGATGAAAGGCAAGGTCATCGTCAAGTAACGATAGCGCTGCAGGGCTTTCGGGCCTATTCGCGGGCACGCCCGCTCTCACAGGTACACCACAAGGTTCAGCTTGCGTGGTGTATCTGTGGGTGCGGGCGTGCCCGCGAAGCTTTCATGGGGCGAACGGCAGTTCGCGCTTGTGCTGGGTCTTGCGGTAGGTGGCGACGATGATGTCGAACGCTGCCTGGTCAACCGGCTGCCCATGCAGGAAGGCATCGATCTGCTGGTAGGTCACGCCATGCGACGCTTCGTCCGGCTTGCCCGGCTCCAGGTCTTCCAGGTCCGCCGTCGGCACTTTCTCCACCAGTGACTCCGGTGCGCCGAAGCTGCGTGCAATCGCTCGCACCTGGTTCTTCACCAGCCCGCTCAGCGGCGCCAGGTCGCAGGCACCATCACCAAACTTGGTGAAGAAGCCCATCACCGCCTCGGCAGCGTGGTCGGTACCGATCACCAGGCCTGCGCGGGCGCCAGCGATGGTGTATTGGGCGACCATGCGCGTACGCGCCTTGACGTTGCCGACCACGAAGTCCACCAACGTCGGCGAGCCGTTCTTCAACTCCACCACTTCAGCCGCCAAAGCCCGTACCGCCGGGGCAATGTCCACGGTGTGCACTTCATCGGCCTTGATCACGTCCAGGCAGGCCTGGGCGTCATGCTCGTCATGCTGCACCTGGTACGGCAGGCGCACGGCTATGAAGGTGTAGGCCTTGTCGCCGGTCTCGGCGCGCAACTCGTTGATGGCGCGCTGGGCGAGCAGGGCGGCAGTCAGCGAGTCGACGCCACCGCTGATGCCCAGCACCAGGGTCTTGAGCCGGGCGTTGGCCAGGCAGCCCTTGATGAACGCCACGCGCCGGGCAACTTCGGCCTCAAGCGCTGCAGCGTCGGCGAACGGCGGCTGTACCTTCAGCGCCTGGGCAATCTCTTGCTGAACCGCTTGCATGGGTTACTCCTTGCTGGGGACTTTGAATACGTGGCGCATGTAGGCGACGAAGTTCTCGTCGCGGCACTGGGTCTTGGCGGCTTCGTCCGAGATCTTGGCCACCGGCGCGCCGTTGCAGTCGGTCATTTTAAGCACGATGCTCATTGGCGCCACACCCGGGATGTCGCAGGTCAGGTTGGTGCCGATGCCAAAACTGACGTTGATGCGACCGCGCAGGGCACGGAAGATCTCCAGCGAGCGGGTCAGGTTGAGGCCATCGGAAAACACCAGGGTCTTGGTCATCGGGTCGATACCCAGTTTCTGGTAATGGGCGATGGCCTTTTCTGCCCAGGCCACCGGCTCGCCCGAGTCGTGGCGCAGGCCGTCGAACAGCTTGGCGAAGTACAGATCGAAGTCGCCGAGGAAGGCATCCATGGTGATGCAGTCGGTCAGTGCGATGCCGAGCAGGCCGCGGTACTCGCGCACCCAGCAGTCCAGCGCGGCAATCTGGCTGTCGATCAGCCGTGGGCCGAGCTGCTGGTGGGCCATGATCCATTCATGGGCCATGGTGCCTAGCGGCTTGATATCCAGTTTCCATGCCAGGTCGACATTGCTGGTGCCGACGAAGCGGGCCGGAAAATCATCGCGCAACACGCGAACCACTTCTTCCTGCACGCGGCTGGAGAAGCGTCTACGGGTACCGAAGTCGGCTACCTGCAGTTCGGCCAGTTCTTCGTCGCTGGCATGCGCGCGCAGCCAGTCGAACTTGCGGTACAGCTGGTCGCGCGCCTCGGCCAGGCGCATGTGCGGGTGCAGCTGGCGGTTGCGCACTTCGCTGATGATGGCCAGCAGCGGCACTTCGAACAGGATTACATGCAGCCATGGGCCTTTCAGGCGCAGGAACAGCTGGTCGTTCTCGATGCCGACGCGCACATAGCGCAAGTTGAAGCGAAACAGGCGCAGAAAGCGCAGGAAGTCGGGCTTGAGGAAGCTGATGCGTTCCAGGAAAGGCAGTTGGCCATCGTCCAGGGTAAGGTCGTTGAGCCGTTCCAGCTGGTTGCGGATCTCGCCGAGGTAAGGGCGCAAGTCCTCGCCGTTGCGGCAGCGGAATTCCCATTCGACGTCGGCGTCCGGGTAGTTGTGCAGCACACCCTGCATCATGGTGAGTTTGTAGAAGTCGGTGTCGAGCAGGTTGTGCACGATGCGCTCGGCGAATGCGCTTTCGCTCATCAAGGGGGCTCCGGAAGCGGCGAATGGCCGACATTGTGCCAGCCTTTTGCGCCTTGTTGTGCCTGTTCCGGCCCGCGAAGAAGCCAGAACAGCCAAAACAGAGGTGTTTTTCCGTGCACCGGCTAGCCTTCAAACGGTGCCGCCTGTAGCAGTCGCGCACCAGCGGTGTGCACTTCGGTGACGTCCGCTGTTACAGGGCGGTTGCACGTAAACACTTGCCGAGGTTGCAATGATGGCACCAGGCGGTTGCTCCTTGTCTGTACGTGTGGTGGCGCCCGCCGCACGGCAGACGGTTGCACGCTCAATAAAGAAAAGGCCGCCGGTCGCCTGCTGGCACCCTGCACAGTGTGTTTTCCCGGAAGACAAAACCTATGGCACGGCCCTTGCTCAGAGCACAGGGCTGAGAAGTTGTAGTGCCAACCAAAAAAAACTCTAGGAGCACCACCTCATGTCGCAGACGTTTTACAAGAAAGGTTTCCTGGCTCTGGCCGTAGCTACGGCACTGGGTGTTTCTTCGTATGTTCAGGCCGACGTCAAGATCGGTGTAGCGGGCCCCATGACCGGGGCAAACGCAGCGTTTGGCGAGCAGTACATGAAAGGTGCGCAGGCAGCGGCCGACAAGATCAACGCCGCCGGTGGCGTGAACGGCGAGAAAATCGTCCTGGTCAAAGGCGATGACGCCTGTGAACCGAAGCAGGCCGTGGCCGTGGCCAACCGCCTGGTGGATCAGGACAAG
>NZ_BCBQ01000088.1:0-26339 GCF_001320885.1 Pseudomonas sp. NBRC 111140 | reverse complement strand
CTCCTACAGGATCTGCGTTTGCCCTCAGGTCATGGGGGCTCAGCGTTTGCCGAGTATCTTCCCAAGCATCTCCGGCCGCGGTGCCCCTTGCTGACTCTGCAGGTTGCCTTGCTCGTCTTGATAGAAAATTGCCGGGGTCGCCTGCAACCCCATCTCTTCCATCAACGCCATGTTGGCCGCCAGCTTCTGCTGCACCGCCTCCGGCACTTTCTCCAGTGGTTTCAGGGTGCTGGCCTTGCCGGCCTTCTCGTGTTCCTGCAGGGCCTTGGCCGGGTCTTTCGCGGCCAGCAGCGCCGCCGACTTCCCTGGGCTGTCCTCGCGGATGATACCGACCATGATATGGCGCAACTGCACCTTGCCCGATTCCACCCACGGCCGTGCCTGCTCCCAGAACATGTTGCAGTACGGGCAGTTCGGGTCACTGAACAGATACACCTTGCGCGGCGCGTCGGCCTTGCCGTCGGCGATCCAGGCGGTCTTTTCCATCTTGGCCCAGATTGCCTTGCTCATCGGCGCATACACCAGCTTCTCCAGCGGCTCGGCGCTAAGGTCCTTACCCTGTTCGTCGAACAGGCTGCCAACCAGCACATGCTTGCCGTCGGGGGTGAGGTACAGGGCCAGGGCGTTGTTCTGGTATTCGGCGGCGTAGCCGCGCAGGCCGTTTGGCGCATCGAAGCTGCCTTTGATCACGGCACCCTTGGCTTGCAGTTGCTGAACCGCTTTGGGCAGTTCTTCGGCCTGCAGGGCAGGGGCGGCCAGCAGGGCCAGGGACAGGGGCAGCAGTGCAGTCAATCGCATGTCAGTTTCCTTGTGCGGCAGGGGCGGGCGCAATGGCCCGGTCGAAAGGTTCCAGGGCGTGGCGCAGGCTGGCCCGGGACAGCTCGCCCAGGTGGCTGCCGACCAGCCGCCCGTCGGCGTCGTAGAACAGTGTGGTGGGCAGGGCCATGGAGCCGACCCGCTGGGCCAGCAGGCCGGTGCCGTCGAACAGTACGTGGGTCAGGCTCAGGCCGGTGGTGGCGAGAAAGGTGCTGACGTTTTCCGGGGTTTCGCCCTGGTTGACGAACAGGAAGGTCACATGCGGGTAGTCGCTTTGCGCCTGTTGCAGCACCGGCATTTCGCGTCGGCAGGGCGGGCACCAGGTGGCCCAGATGTTGATCACCAGCGGTTTGCCACGGTAGCTATGCAACGCGACGGGTTGGCCGCCGGCGTTGCGCAGGCTCAGTTCGGGCAGCTCGGTGCCCTTGCTGTACAGGTGCCCGCCAAGGCTGGCCAGGGCCCAGAACAGCGCACCGCTGAACAGTGCCCAGCCCAGCGGGCGGCGCAGGCCAGGGTGTCGCCAGCCCTGCCACAGGGCGCCGAGGACGATGCCGGCCAGGCCCGACCAGAACAGGAAACCACCATCACGGATGTCGATGATTTGCAGCAGGTCGTCCTGGTACATCGGCCAGTAAGCCAGCACGAACCCGGCGCGGGCACACAGCAGGCCGATCAGGAACAGATTGAACAGTGCCGATTCCGGGCTCTCGCCGCCACGCCTGGCGACCCACCAGCCGACCACGCAGGCAATCCCCAGGGCGGTGAGCATCAGCAGGTGGTTGAGGGCCATGGTCAGTGGCCCAAGTGTTACGGTCAGCATCAGCCTTGGCTCCTGGTCTGGGTCCAGTGTTGCTGGAACGCGGCGGCGTCCACTTCACCGGTGATGCGCCGCGCACGGCGTTCTTCGCCTTCCGGGCCAATCCAGATGATGCTCGGCGGGCCGGGTACCTGGTAGCGCTGCAGCAGGGCTTTGCTGGCCGGCGTGTCGGCGGTCACGTCCAGGCGCAACAGGTGCACACCGGCCAGGCCGGCTTGCACGTCGCTGCGGGCGAACACCTGCTTTTCCATGACCTTGCACGACACGCACCAGTCGGCATAGTAGTCGAGCATCACCCACTGGCCACGGGCCTTGGCCGCATCCAGTTCACGTTGCAGGTCTTCGGGGCGGCTGACGGTGACGAAGCTGTCTTCGGCCTGTTGGATGGCGACCGGTGCAGCACCACCGCCAGCGAACGGGCGCAGCGGCTGCCAGAGGTCGTCGCCACCGGCTGCCGCGCCTACCAGCAACAGGCCGCCCCACAGGGCGCCCAGCACAGGTACCGCGCGCATCGCTGGCAGCCGCTGCAGGGCCGGCCAGGCGGCCCAGGCCAGGGCGATCAACCAGGCACCGCTCAATGCCAGCAACAGGGTGGCAGGCAGTAGACTGCGCATGGTGTACAGCGCCATGGCCAGGAACACGAAGCCAAATACGCCCTTGACCCGGTCCATCCAGGCCCCTGGGCGCGGCAGGTAACGGTTGCCCAAAGTGACCAGCAACAGCAGCGGCACGCCCATGCCCAGGCCGAGGCTGAACAACACCAGCGCCCCTTGCAGCACATCGCCACTCTGGGCGATGTACAGCAGCGCGCCGGCCAATGGCGCGGTCATGCATGGGCCAAGCAGCAGGCCGGAAAGCGCCCCGAGCAGCGCTGCGCCGTACAGGTTGCCGCCACGGGTACCTTGCCCGGCACGGTCAAGGCGGTCACGTAGGGCGGCGGGCAATTGCAATTCGAAGGCGCCGAACATCGGCAGCGCCAGCAGCACGAACAGACCAGCCAGGCTGCCCAGCAGCCAGGGTTGTTGCAGCCAAGCCTGCAGGCTGGCACCTAGCAGCGCGGCGACCACACCCAGTGCGGCGTATACCAGGGCCATGCTCAACACATAGACCCCGGCCAGCAGCCAGCCACGCCGGGCGCTGGCGCCATTGCCCAGCACCAGCCCGGCGAGGATCGGCAGCATCGGCAGCGAGCAGGGGGTAAAGGCCAGCAGCAGGCCAAGGCCGAAGAACGCCAGCAGGCTCCAGGCCAGGTGGCCTTGTTGCAGGCCGCTGGCCAAGGCTTGGTCGCTGGCTTGCTCGGCAGCGGGTGTCACACTGCCGCCCAGGTCGATCAGCGTGGTTTGCGGTGGGTAGCACAGGCCAGCGTCGGCGCAGCCTTGCCACCCTAGGCGCAATTGCCCCTGGGCATTGGCCGGCAGCAGCAGTTCGAGCTGGTCGCGGTACACCGCGCTGTCACCGAAAAACTCGTCATGGTGGTTGAGCGCCGGTGGCAGCGGCGGGTGCTGCTCGGCAGGCAGGCCGTCGAACTTCAGGCGCTTCTGGTACAGGTAGTAGCCCGGCTTGATCTGGAAGTACAGGCGCATCTGGCCGTCGGCCTGGCGGTCGTGGCTGAGCACGAAGGCCTGGTTGACCGGCAGGAAGTCTGGTTTTACCTCGAACGGGTTGGCCTGCAACGGGCCGGCCAGCAGTAGTGTCAGGAAGAGCAGGAGGACGCGCATGTCTTCGCCTTGGCAGATCTAGGAATGGGGCCATGCTGGCTGGGGTCGATTAACCCAAGGTTAACCCGGTCCTACAACGGCGGTCCTACAGATCCGTGCGTCAGTTTGGACACACCGCGACATATTGTCGGCTTGACTTTGCTTATGCCCATATTCTTGTTGTAAAGTTGACGCACAAGTCAGTTTTTTCTGACCCGCGTGACAAGGTTCTCACCCTTCCGAGTCCCCCGCACAAGAATCAAAAAGATGGGCAGACCCCCTGCTGCCCAGAGGATCAAGCATGTCCAACCGTGATATTTCCCGGCGCGCCTTTTTGCAAGGCGGCCTGATCGCTGGTGTCGGCGTGACCATGGCGCCACTTGGCAGCCAGGCATTCGCCGCACTGATGGAGGAACGCGTCACCACTTCGCCGCAGAAGTGGATGAACCATGACGGCAAGGCGCGTTTCCGTAACGATGCCTTGTCCAAGGTCTGTGGCGACAAAGTGTTCGCCCGTGACATCCGTGCCAAGGACATGCCCGGCTGGCCCGCCCAGCAGGGGCATGCGCTGTTGCTCAAGGCAACCAAGGCCGACCGTATCTATGCCGGCCATGATCTGAGCCTGCTCGGTGCCGAGTTGCAGCCGGACCGGGTTGTCACTGCCGCCGACCTGGAAAAGGATGGCATCGCCTGGCCTGAAGCCCATTCGCCCGACCCGTTGCTGCCGCCCGGCAAGGTGCCGATGTTCATCGGTCACCCGGTGGCGATCCTGATCTGGCACGACTTCGAGCGCTTCCGCCAGGCCAAGCGCAAGCTGCAGTTCAATGAGCAGGCGATACGTTACGGTGCCCAGGCACCGCTGTATCAGCGTGACCCTTACGGCAGCTTCCGCTTCGTGCGGGTGGGTGGCGCCACGCCGTTCGACGACGATGAATTCTCCAGCCTGAAGAATTCGATGTTGTTCCCCACCATCCTCAACCGCAAGCCGGTGTGGTCCAAAGAGCCCAACCAGCACGGCGACCTGACCGAGCAGGGGCTGTTCTACGCCAAGCGCATGGCCGAGCAACTGGACAACCCGCCCGAGGACTGGCTGGTGTTCGACGAGCGCTACAAGACGCCGTCCATCGAACCTGCCGCACTGGAACCGGACAACGGCAATGGCTGGTACGACCCGGCCACAGGCACGCTGCATTTCGTGGTTGCCACCCAGTGCCCGTTCGAAGTGGCGCAGGAATGCGTGCACATGATCAAGCCGTCGCGCTTCGCCCTCAACACGCTGAATATGCACCCCGGCTACACCGTGGGTTACGGCTCGAAAGACAACAACATCTTCGTCTTCTACGCCGCTGTGGCCGCGTTGTACGGCGCCGGCGTGCCGATCCGCCTGGCCAACGACCGTTATGAGCAGTTCCAGAGCGGCATCAAGCGCCATGCCTTCGATATCCGCTACCAGTTGGCCGTGGACAAGAAGGACAACAGCTTCAAGATCTTCCGCGCCGACATGAGCTGCGATGGCGGCGGGCGCATCAACTACAGCCCGTCGGTGGCGGCGGTGGGTGCCACTGCAGCGCAGTCGATCTATTACATGCCGCAGAACGATCTGTCGGTTACCGCCTACCATTCCCGTGGTGTCGAAGCTGGCTCCATGCGCGGCTACGGCACCCTGCAGAGCATGGCGGCGACTGAGATGATGGTCGACGAAATTGCCGGCCGCCTGGGCGTCGATGCCATTGACCTGCGCCGCGCCAACGCGCTGAAGTCGGGTATGAAGAACACCCAGGGCGCGGTCCCGGCGGGTGCATTGCGCCTGTACGAGATTCTCGATAAAGCCGCTGTGCATGAATGGTGGCGCAATCGCGACACGCGCAAGCAGCAGTTGGACGCGCAGGACCAGGACCACTGGTACGGCGTAGGCTTTGCGATCTGCCAGAAAGACTTCGGCACCGGCTCCGAAGCACCGATGGCCAGCATCGAATTCAGCCGCGACGGGCGCATCAGCCTGCGCCACATCGGCACCGAACTGGGCACCGGCATGTCCACCTCCCAGGCCCTGGTGGTCAGCGACTTCATGGGCCGCTCGGCGGACGAGGTCAGGACGGCGGTCACCGAATGGCCAGAGCTGCAACTGAGCACCAGCGGTAACCCGTACCTGATCAGCCAGGCCGAGCAGGATGCTGCGCTGCGCAACCCGCGCTGGGTCGGCAAGCTGGCGTCGCCTTCGTCGGCGACCAACTCGGCCTTCTACTTCAGCCATGCCACCCGCGAAGCGGCGCGCGTGCTGTTCAACCATGGCCTGTGGCCGGCGGCCATGGCCATCTGGAGCCAGGGCCCACATGGCGGCCAGGCCAACCCGCTGGTGGTGCGCCGCGAAAACGCGGTGTGGGTCAACGGTGAGCTGACCGGCAACGGCCTGGCGCCGATCCCATTCGCCCAGCTGGCGCAGAAGGCCCATGACATGGGCCTGGTCACAGGCGTGAGCGTGCACGGCTTCAACCGCTGGAGCTGGGCCGAGGCCGACTTCGTCATCGACGGCGTGCGCGAGCGCTTCCCGCTGGACGCGGTGGCGGTGAAATACGGTGACGGCGCGGTGAATGCCAAGAAGGCGCAGATGAGCAGCCACGGCTACCACCTGCTCGATCGGCAGAACGCCGCCTATCCCGACACCCAGCTGAACAACGCCATGGTCACCTACTACAGCCCGGTGGCGACCATCGTCGAGGTCAAGGTCAATAAGGGCACCCATGAAGTACAGGTGCTCAACCACCACAGCTGGATCGAGTGCGGCCGGGTGCTGGTGCCGGAGCTGGTCAAGGGCCAGCTCGAAGGCGGTATTGCCATGGGCATCGGCCACGCGCTGACTGAAGAAATGCCAATGTACGAAGGCGGGCCCGGGGAGGGCGACTGGAACTTCAACCGCTACCGCCTGCCGCATGCGCGCGACGTGGCGGTGTGGAAGCAGACCAGCGAAATCCTCCCGCCGCTGTCACCGACCGACCCGTCCAAGGGCATCGCCGAGGTGGTGATGATCCCGGTGGTCGGTGCCATCGGCAATGCCGTCGCGCATGCCATCGGCAAGCGCGTGCGCGATCTCCCCATTACCCCAGCCCGTATCAAGGAGGCCCTCAATGGCTAACCGTCCACTGCAACTGACCCTCAACGGTCAACCGGTCGGCCCGGTCGAGGTCCCCGCTGACCTGGCGATGATCGACTACCTGCACGAACACCAGAACCTCACCGGTTCGCGCCTGGGCTGTGGCCAGGGCATCTGCCACGCCTGCGTGGTGATCGTCGACAACCCCGACGGCACCAGCGAGGAAGTACGCACTTGCATCACCGGTGCCCATTATTTCGAGGGCAAGAAAGTGCGCACCATCGAAGGCCACGCCAAGCCGGACCAGAATGGCAACCTCACGCTGAACCCGATCCAGCAGAAGTTCGTCGACCTGTTCGCCTTCCAGTGCAGCTACTGCGCACCGGGCTTCGTCAATGCCGCCACTGTGCTGGTGGAAACCGCCCAGCGTCAGCCACTGAAGAAGAGCGAGGTGGAAGACCGCATCGAGGCCAGCCTCGGTCACCACATTTGCCGCTGCACCGGCTATGTGCGTTATTACGACGCCACCCGCAAGGTGCTCAATGACCTCGGCCTGGTCAAGGAGGGATGAGCATGGGCTTCGTACGTAGCGCATTGGCGCTGGGCTTGGCTCTGGCCGTCAGCTCGTTTGCCCTGGCCGCCGACGAGGCGCAGGTCAAACGCGGTGAATACCTGGCCCGCGCGGCCGACTGCATGGCTTGCCACACTGCCGAAGGCGGCGCACCGTTTGCCGGCGGCCTGCCGATTCATTCGCCGTTCGGCACCATTTATGGGAGCAACATCACCCCGGACAAACAGTACGGCATTGGCAGCTACAGCGCCGACGAGTTCTTCGCCGCAGTCACCGAGGGCAAGCGCAAGGACGGCGCCAACCTGTACCCGGCAATGCCGTACACCTCGTATCACCTGATCAAGCGTGAAGATTCGGACGCCATCCTCGCCTACCTGATGACCATCCCGCCGATCAACCGCCCGGCCCCGCAGACCGCGCTGCGCTTCCCGTTCAATGTGCGGATGGGGCTGAGCGGCTGGAACATGTTGTATGGCAAGAGTGTGCAGTTGCAGCCAACCGAGGGCAAAAGCCCGGCCTGGCAGCGTGGCCAGTACATGGTCGAGGTCATGGGCCATTGCGGCGAATGCCATACCCCGCGCAACCCCATCGGCGCGCTGCAGCAGGACCAGCGCCTGACCGGCGGCCTGCTGGGTGGCTACCTGGCTCCGAGCCTGCTGGCCCAGGACCTGGCCGAGCGCGGCTGGACCCAGCCGGACCTGACTACCTTCCTCAAGCACGGTATCAGTGCTCAAGGCAGCATGTTCAACGAAATGTTCCCGGTGGTGCACCACAGCACCCAGCACCTGGAAGACGCCGACCTGGCGGCCATGGCCACCTACCTGCTGGGCGACCAGCCACCGCCGGCCAAGGCCATCCAGGCCGTTGCCCTGGAGCAGATGAGCGACAGCGCCAAGCGCGGCCACCAGCAGTACCTCAACGTCTGCGCCGGCTGCCATGGGGTCGATGGTGAGGGCAAACCGCATATCGCCGTGGCCATGCGTGGTAATACCGTGCTGCGCCAGGGCGATTCGCGCAATCTGGTCAAAGTCATTCTCGAAGGTATTCGTGAACAGCAGTTCACCGGCTTCGAGCGCATGCAGCCGATGCCGGGCTTTGCCGGCAAGCTCGATGACCAACAGGTGACGGACATGGTCAACTACCTGCGCCAGGCCTGGGGTGGATTGCCCGGTGACCTGAACGTACAGCAGCTCGCCGAGCTGAAGGCGGAGTAACGCGTGCAGCATCTCGATCTTCAGGTGATCCGGCAGGCCTTGCAGTGGTCGTGCAACGGCCAGCGGGTGTGGTTATGCACGGTGCTCGCCACCTATGGTTCGGCGCCCCGCGCACCGGGCTCGCTGCTGGCGGTGAATGCCAGCGGCCAGTGGCTGGGGTCGTTGTCCGGTGGCTGCGTCGAAGACGACTTCCTGGAACGCGTAGCCCTGGGTGAATTCCCGGAGCCGGTGGCCATCGTGCGTTACGGCGACGGCAGCGACTCGCGTTCGAGCATTCGCTTGCCGTGTGGTGGCGTGCTTGAGGTTTTGGTGGAGAACCTGCCGGCCGAGTGCGAGGTGCAGGCGCACCTGCGTGAGCTGGAAAGCGCACTGCAGGGCCAGCGCCGGGTGCTGCGCGAAGTACGCCTGCCCGAGGGCTTGCGTCAGTTGGCCGACGACCACAGCCAGGGCCCGCGTGTCGAGCGTGAACGCGACCGCGTGCGCCTGCGCGTGGGGGCCGCCCAGCGCCTGCTGCTGGCCGGCTACTCCAGCGTCGCGCATTTTTGCGCCGAATTCGGTAAAGGGATGGGGTTTGAGGTCATCCTGTGCGACCCACGCGACGAAGTGCTCGACGGCGTGGTGCTGGACGGCATCGAGGTGCGCCGTGAACTGCCGTCGGAATTTATCGCCAACGGCGGTTGCCATGCCGACACGGCGGTGGTTGCATTGACCCATGATCCGAAAATCGATGACCTGGCCATGCTTGAAGCGGTGCGTACCGAAGCGTTCTACATCGGCGTGATGGGCTCCAAGGCCACCTCCGACAAGCGTCGTGAACGCTTGCAGCGCATTGGTGGCCTGTGCTCCGACGAGCTGGCGCGCATTCATGCGCCGATTGGCCTGAACCTGGGCAGCAAGACCCCGGCTGAAATCGCCCTGGCGGTACTGGCCGATATCCTGCGCCTGCGCAACGGCATCGGGCGGGCTGCGCTGTGAGCGTGGTGGCGTTGGTGCTGGCGGCAGGGCGCAGTGTGCGCTTCGGTGCTGACAAGCGCCGTACGCTGATGGCCGATGGTCGCAGTTTGCTGGTGCACAGCGTCGAGCGGGCCTGCGCGGTGTTCGATGATGTGCGGGTGGTGTTGCGGGAGGGTGAGCGGGGTGAGGATCTGGGCCTGCCGGCGAACTGTCGGGTCATTGCTAGCTCGGACTACACGCTGGGTATGGGCCATAGCCTGGCGGCCGGCGCCGCTTCGCTGGTCGACAGCCAGGCGCAGGCGGTGGCGATACTATTGGGGGACATGCCTTGGCTAGCCCCGCAGACCCTTGCCCGGCTCGCTGCTGCGGCCGAAGCCTCGAACATTGTACTGCCACTTCATGGTGGGCAACCGGGGCACCCGGTACTGTTTGGCCGCGATTTCTGGCCGGCGCTTTCAGGCCTGATGGGGGATGAGGGCGCGCGTTCGGTGGTGAAGGCGCACCTGGCGAGTTGCATTAGGGTTGAAGTGCAGGACGCCGGGATCTTGCAGGATGTGGATCAGCCTGAAGCGCTTCATCGCTGAGCGCGTGGGTTGTGTCTATTCATCTTCCTCTTCGTCGCGTTCATAGGGTTCGAGGTCGGCCATTTGCGAGAGCAGGATCAAATGCACTTCGCTGTCGAGCCGCTGCAGGCGGCTCAGTTTGGCAGGCCCCCCCAATACAAGGGCGGGGACGAAGGCGTACATCTCGTCAACCGTCAGTTCGCCGAGTGCTTCCCGGGCTTCGTCGAACAGGCCCAGGTCGATGTTTTCAGTCATGGCCCACACCAGGAGGCTTTGGATCTTACTGTCGCGTTCTTCGCTGCTTGAGCTGGGTGCGCTCAGGAAGAAGCGAGAATGATAGGCCGCAAGGGTCAGGATGGCGCCGGTTTTCTCACCCCACAGGTACAACTCCCCAAAGGCGCTGCGGGCGATGAGGTGGTAGGTGTCGTGGGCTTCGAAAGGGGTGCCGGCCAGCCAGGCATCCACCACCGCTTCGTACTTGTGCGGGTCGACCAGCCAGAAAAGACCACCCCCGTAGCCGCACCAGCCATGCGCCTTCCAATAGTCGAGGAGTTGGCCTGGGAGTTTGTCCTGGTAATGGTCGAAGACCGAGGACGGTACGGGTTGGTGGCCGATGGTTTCGCCGAAGGTTTCGAGGAAGAGGCGGTAAATGGCGTCCATTGTTTAAGTCCTTTTAGGTGGGGTTAGAAGTCGGAGAAGCTGTAGGGTTCGAGTGGGCAAATCTGAGAGAGCAATAGCAAGTGCTCGACAGCTTTGACTTTCTCAAGGTGATCAAGGTCGCAGGGGCCGCCGAATGCTAAAGCGGGGACGAAACCATACATTTCATCGCAGTCGAGGATGCCTAGTTTTTTCTTTGCTGCTGTAAATAAGCCATCAAGATCGTTGTAGGTTTTTTCAATTGAAAGGAAGAAGTTTTGGACCTCTTTGTCCATGTCGTTGAGGGCGGATGCATGGCTTGCGAAAGAGTATTTGGATACTGCGGCATCGATGGTTAGCGAGAATCCGGTCTTTTCACCGAATAAGTAAAGGTCACCGAAAGCGCTACGACCTATCAAGTGATAGGTATCCTGTTTTTCTAGGTCTGTGCCTTCTATCCATGAGGCAACTACCCCTTCGTACTCTTGAGGATTCACAAGCCAGAATAGACCGTTACCGCACGCGCACCAGCCGTGTTCTATCCAGTAATCAAGTAAACGCTCTGGTAGTTTTCCTGTAAAGCGTTGAATGCTTGATGGGGGGGACTCCTGGCGTTTGGTGATGGGGCCATTTTTCTCAAGGAATCTGGAAAATATTTCGTCCATGTTCATCTCGTTTAATTAGCATTTATGAAGCTTTACATTCATTTTGGTTGAATTTATTTCTGTGAGTGGAACTTGCTTTGCTGCGGATGTCAGTGCGGTAACCTTGCCTTTCCATTGAGGGCCAATGGTTGAGTTTACTTGCTTGTCTCCGAAGCCTGAAATGATGTCTTTTCCTCCGGCAACGAGGTCTGGATTATGTAGTGCAGCTATAGATGCCATCGTTTCTTTTGCTTGGTTGAAGGCAAGTTTTTCTGCTTCCAGTGGAGACATATGTTGAGATAGCTCTCGCTGTAATCGTTCTTGTAGCTCACGTTGAAGCTTGAGCCTAGCGACTTTAGCGACACGTGGGTCTCGTTTTACCGGATTGGCAACGTTCTCCAAAAACTCCTCGACCGTCAGCCGATTCAACCCATCCTGATGTCCCTTCAACTGCCGTTCAAACTCGGCATGCTTGGAGGCCGGCAATTTGTCTGCCTTGAAACATGCCACCGTATGCAGCGGCATGCTACCGGGCTTCCCCGTCGGGGGCTCTTTGTCTTTTCCCTCCGGCCGATTCGGCTGCATGGGTTGCGGCTCTTTCGCTGCTCCTTTGCGCCGCTCCGGCACTTGCAGGTCCGGCCGTTGCTTCAATGTCTCTTCATGCTTGAGCATCCATTGCCCGATCCGCGCGCCTTTCGGGCTGGCGGCCATTTGCTGGGCAAGCGTACCTGCGTCACCGCGTCCGCGGGTTAGATAGGAAACCATTGCCCCCAACAGCAGCATCACGATTTCCACATGGCCGATGGCTATGTAATGCGCCGCCTGGCTGATGGCAAATGGGCTGTCTTGACTGAAAGCATTCAAGCCTTCTTCGCCGCGCGTGCCATCCCAGGCGATGCCGATACCGCGCAGGTAGTAATCGCCGATGCGTGGCAGGCCTTCGACGAAGAACTCGGCGAGTGAGGCGATGCCCAGCGCGCCGAGGATCCAACCGCTTACCTTGAAGCCAATGGCAGTGCCGGCCACACCTCCGGGAATGGCTCCGGCTCCTCCGGCAAAGGCGCCGATACCGGCACCGAGCATGCCCCCGGTGACGGCGCTGCCGGCGACGATCATCGCCATTTGCGTGGCGATGCCGAGCAGGTCGGCGAGGATGTTTTTTACATCAAGGTCGGCGAAGCGCTGGTACAGCAAATTACCTGCCATCGTTTCGGCCTGGTAAAAGGCCCGCCGGACGCTGTCCACACGGCGCAGGTTGAGTGCTAGCGAGGGCACTTCCTGATTGAGGTAAGTACGAAAATGGGCGCCTCCCTGATAGCCCATTTGATGGGTGATGCGTGACTCGATCTCATGCCAGGAAGGCACGAGGTAATCCAGATACATGCGGTGTCTCCCTGACAGCGTGTGCAGGGGGAAATACCATCATGGATTCGCATCGGAGGTTTCTGTGTTGGCTGTAGGAAAATTCGACGCATATGCCTGCGTGTTAGGCGAAGTTCAGCGTTCAGTGAATATTCGCGAATCGGGTGCCCATCCCCATGCACTCCGCATCAGTCCATAATCCCCCCTTAATCGCCCTATAGTGCAATGCCAGCCACACCACTGCGGGAGCCCCACCATGCACGTTCTGCTCTGCGAGGACGACGACCTGATCGCCTCCGGTATCTGCGCCGGCCTTACCGCCCAGGGGCTGACCGTGGACCGGGTGGGCAATGCCGCCGATGCGCGCGCGATGCTGCAGGCCGCGCAGTTCGACGTGATGATCCTCGACCTTGGCCTGCCCGATGAAGACGGCCTGAAGCTGCTGCGCCGCCTACGCGAGAAGGGCGAAACGCTGCCAGTGCTGGTGCTCACCGCCCGCGATGCCGTCACCGACCGGGTAGACGGCCTGCAGGCCGGCGCCGACGACTACCTGCTCAAGCCGTTCGACCTGCGCGAGCTGGCTGCTCGCCTGCACACCCTGCTGCGGCGGGTGGCCGGACGGGCGGTGAACGTGATCGAACACGGCCCGCTGCGTTACGACCCCAGCAGCTGCGAGGCGACCCTGGCCGGGCAGCCGGTCGACCTGTCCCGCCGCGAGCAGGCGTTGCTCCAGGCACTGCTGCAGAACCCCGGGCGGGTGCTGTCCAGCGAGCAGCTCAAAGACTGCGTGTACGGGTTCAGCGACGAAGTCGAAAGCAATGCCCTGAACGTGCATATCCACCACCTGCGACGCAAGCTGGGTAACGGCATCGTCGAGACCGTGCGCGGCCTGGGCTACCGCCTGGGCCCGGCGCAGGCACCGCATGAGGCTGCATCATGAGCCTGCGGGTACGCCTGAGCCTGATCCTCGGCAGTGCCTTCGTGATCATCTGGGTGCTGGCCGCCGCGTGGATGCTGCGGGACTTGCGCCAGCAAATGATGTTTTCCCTCGACCAGCGCCTGGTGGCCTCGGCGCGCATGGTCGCCGGGCTGATCGACCAGCTGCCGCAGCCGCTGACCGCCAAGGGCGGGGAGGCGCACTTTTCCGCCGACCAGTTCAGCGTACCGGACGGCATGGCTTGCCAGGTCAGCTCGCTGCGCGGCGAGATCCTCGCCAGCAATCACAAGCACGATGGCGCCATGGACGACGAGCGCAGTGGTTTCCGTGACCAGACCATCGACGATGCGCTGTGGCGCACCTTCACCTACAACCATGGCGATGTGCGCATCACTACCGCCGACCGGCACATGGAGCGCGAAGCGCTGAACCAGTCGATTCTGCTGGCCGCTTCGGCGCCGGTGCTGATGGCCCTGCTCGGCAGCCTGGGGCTGCTGTGGATTGGCCTGGGCAAGGGCCTGGAGCCGCTCAACCGCATGCGTGATGCGTTGCGCCGAAGGCGCGCGGACAGTGTCGAGCCGCTGCAGGTGGCGGGCATGCCCAGCGAGTTGCAGCCATTGTTGGAAACCCAGAACCAGTTGTTCCTGCGTATTGCCCAGACCATCGAGCGCGAGCGGCGCCTGACCGACGATGCCGCGCATGAGCTGCGCAGCCCGCTGACCGCGATCAAGACCCATCTGCAGGTGGCCCGCATGACCGACGGTGCCGTACGCGAACAGGCGCTGGAGCATGCCGAGCAGGGCACCGACCGCATGCATCGCACGCTGGAGCAGTTGCTGATGCTGGCGCGCGTGGAAGGCAGCCTGTCGTTCGAGGATGGCGTGCAGTGCAGCGCCGAACAGGTGGCGCGGCAGGCGGTGCAGGATGCCGGTGGCGGCGACAACCGACGCATCGTGTTGCGCCTGCCGGAAGAGGCGACGCAAATCTACCTGGGCATGCCGGCACCGCTGGCCGTGGCAGCGCTGCGCAACCTGCTGGACAACGCCCTGCGCCATGGCGGCGAAGCGGCGGTGGAGCTGGACGTTCAGATGGCTGACGGCCAGGTGGGCTTCATGGTACGCGACCATGGGCCGGGGATTGCCGAGGCGGATCTGGAGCACCTGACCGAGCGCTTCTGGCGCAATGGGCAGAGTGGTGGCTGTGGGTTGGGGCTGGCGATCGTGCAGGCGATCGTGCAGCGTTGTGCCGGTAGCCTGCGGTTCGACAGCCGTAGCGATGGGTTGCGGGTACTGTTGCAAGTACCGGCGCGTTCGGTGCATTGATCTCCAGTGCCTGTACCGGCCCTTTCGCGGGGTAAACCCGCTCCCACAGGTGTTGCACAGGTTCAAGGGGAGTGGGATCCCTGTGGGAGCGGGTTTACCCGCGAAAGGGCCGGCACAGGCAGAGTAAAATTCAGTAACAACCGCTAAATCCTCCCAGCACTCAAGCGTTTCCCAAGCGATAACCGCTCATTCGCTTGCTTGCGAGGATTCACCTATGTCCACCGCTTCCAGCCTTGCCCAGGTTCCGCCGGCCAGCGTGCCGCAGTCCTTGTACGAATTCACCGATTCGCCCTTGCTGCAACGCCAGCAGCAACAGGAATCCAATGCCCGCAGCTATCCGCGGCGCATTCCGCTGGCGCTCAAGCGTGCCCGCGGTATTTATGTGGAAGATGTCGAAGGCCGCCAGTTCATCGACTGCCTGGCCGGCGCCGGCACGCTGGCGCTGGGCCATAACCACCCGGTGGTGGTCGAGGCGATCCAGCGGGTACTGGCCGATGAGCTACCCCTGCACACCCTGGACCTGACCACGCCGGTCAAGGACCGTTTTGTCCAGGACCTGTTCGCCATCCTGCCCGAGGCGCTGCGCCGAGAGGCCAAGGTGCAATTCTGCGGCCCGACCGGCACCGATGCGGTGGAGGCGGCGCTCAAGCTGGTGCGCACGGCCACTGGCCGCAGCACGGTGCTGGCGTTCCATGGCGCCTACCATGGCATGAGCCAAGGGGCGCTGGCGCTGATGGGCAGCCACGGGCCGAAACAGCCGCTGGGCGCCTTGCTCGGTAACGGCGTGCAGTTCATGCCTTACCCCTACGACTACCGCTGCCCGTTCGGCCTGGGAGGCGAAGCCGGGGTCAAGGCCAACCTGCATTACCTGGAAAACCTGCTGCTCGACCCGGAAAGCGGCGTGCCTCTGCCGGCGGCGGTGATCCTTGAGGTGGTACAGGGCGAGGGCGGGGTTATTCCAGCGGATATCGAGTGGCTAAAGGGGGTGCGCCGGATTACCGAGCAGGCCGGCGTAGCGCTGATCATTGATGAAATCCAGAGCGGCTTCGCCCGTACCGGGCGTATGTTCGCCTTCGAGCATGCCGGCATCGTGCCGGACGTGGTCACCTTGTCCAAGGCCATTGGCGGCAGCCTGCCGCTGGCGGTGGTGGTGTACCGCGACTGGCTGGACACCTGGAAGCCAGGTGCGCATGCCGGCACCTTCCGTGGCAACCAGATGGCCATGGCAGCGGGTTCTGCGGTGATCAACTACCTGGTCGAGCACCGCTTGGCCGAGCATGCCGAGGCCATGGGGCTGCGCTTGCGTCAGCACCTGTTGCAGCTACAGCGGGAGTATCCGCAGTTGGGTGATGTGCGCGGGCGCGGGTTGATGCTCGGGGTAGAGCTGGTGGACCCGCAGGGCAAGCTGGATGCCTTGGGTCACCCAGTGGCCAACCGCGAGCTGGCGGCGAAGGTACAGCGTGAATGCCTGAAGCGAGGGTTGATCCTGGAGCTGGGTGGGCGCCATGGCGCGGTGGTGCGCTTCCTGCCGCCGTTGATCATCAGCGACGAGCAGGTCGACGACGTGGCGCAGCGCTTTGCCCAGGCGCTGATCGCATCGGTGTGACCAGGCGCCGGGGCTGCGCAGCGGCCCCGGCATTTTCACTTCAATCGAAGGTCCGCCCGGCCCGCCAATACCCCATCAAGGTCAGGCACTCCCGCTGCAGCCCGCGCGTTTTGATCAGGTACCGGCGAATATCCATCACCGTCGCCGATTCACCCGCTACCCAGGCATGGAACACACTGCGGGTGCTGCTTGCCTGTTCCCACAGAATACGCGTATCGATATCCACTTCTTCCAGCTTCGCTCGCGGTGCAGCATGCCCCTGCGGCAGGCTGGCCAGCTCACGCACGGCATGCTGCATGGCCTGGCCGTGTTCGCACTGCAACACCTCACGCGGCAGCCAGTGCAGCTCGGTGGCGTTGCCATGGCGCAGGTCCAGGCAATCCGCCTCCAGCGGTACCTCGATGAACGCCTGCACCGCCAGGTCGGGCTGGTTGTCGGCCAACTGCTCAAGAATGCCGGCAATCGCTGGCAACGCCGTTTCATCACCGACTAGCAGCACATTGCGTACACCTTGCGGCGGTTTCCATTCGTAGCCACCGGGGTCGCCTGCGTAGGCCAGGTTGGGCGCCACCATCTGCAAGCCGTCACCCACTTGCGCGTGGGTGGCCCAGGCCGAGGCGGGGCCGTTGACGCCATGCAGAACGAAGTCGACATCCACCTCCAGTGCCTCGCAACGCAGGGCGCGGATGGTATAGGTGCGCATCGGTGGACGTTGGGCGGGTGGCAAGGCGCTGTGCGCGGCCTTCCAGTGCAGCTCGTTGCTCAGGTTGGGCAATGAGCCGTCGGGGGCGGGAAACAGCAGCTTTACGCGCTGGTCCGGCGCCAGGGTGAGCATCTGGGCGACATCCGGGCCGGTGAACACCAGGCGGGTCAGCGACGGGCTGAGGTGGATACGCCGGGCAAGCACCAGGTCGAAGATACGGTAGGCGCCGGTGGCCGGTGCGCGGCCTTTGATCAGGCGGCGCAGGCCTTGTTGCAGCGCTTGGGTGATGCTGGCGGAGCTGGACATGCGGGGGTCCTTTTGCAAGCGGTTTCCTCTAGGGACGAGCCGCTGGCGCCGCAAATTAACCCCGACGCTGCAGTTACCAGCCGCGCCCGGAGTTCACCCAGAAGTTCACCGACAGCGACGTGGACACCGACTCCACCTGGTGGAACCAGCCCTCGGGCAGGAACAGCAGGTCGCCAGCCTGCAGCACCACGCGTAGGAACGGCACGTCGCGCGCCGACGGGAAGCTCTGGTAATCCGGTGCATCGGGGTTGAAATCACAGCCATCGAGACCGCCCTTGGGGCTGGTTGACCAGGTGCCCAGGGCAGGGCGGTGATGCGGCGCGGCAAGGATGAACGACTTCTGCCCCCAGACCTGGGCGAACAGGTTGTCGGCATCGTCACGGTGCAGGGGCGTCAGGGTGCCCTTGGGGCCGATCCAGATGCGCGGTGCGATGAATTTGTCGCGGCTGAAGTACTGCGGGTGGCGGATCAGCGTCAGCAGCTTCTCCGGCACGATGTTGTTGCCCATGTAGGCTGGGGTTTCACCGGGTTTGGCCGGGTTGTCCAGCGAGGCGATGAATTCGGCCATGGACGTAGAGCGGAAGTCACGGTCGGTGGAGAAGGTTTTCTTCACGTAGTCACCGTGCCGGGTGATGCCCTGCAGTTCGGCGAAATGCTCCAGCGATGCCTGGCGGCCCATGGTGAACAGTGGCCAGTCCTGCAGGGCATCGCTGATGACCACCGGTGTGCCATGCACCAGGTACTCGCTCTGGAAACGTGACAGTGGCATGTCGTTGCGCGCAATGCGTGCCACCTCGCGCTGTACTGGCTGCGCGGCCGACACCCGCTCGCTGAGGCGGGCCGGGGTCGGGTAACGCTGGTTCATCGACACTTTGGCCGCTGTGGCGCCACGGCGGGCGTTACTGATGATCTGCGGCAGCAGGGTGGCCAGGCCCATGTTGCCGGTGATCTTCAGGCGTGCGCTGGCGAACAGTTCCTCGACGTTGGCGGTGCCGCCCATGATGCCCAGGAAGTCGCGCTCGGCCACCTCGATGGTGACATCCGGGGCGTTGTGCCGGCCGGCGCCTGTGCGGCTGCTGTCGCGCACCTCCGACCAGAAGGCCTGGTCCTGGCCAAAAACGAACTGGAATACGCCTTCTATGCCGACGGCATGGGCGTTGGCGAACAGTTTGCTGAGGATGCTCTGAAGGTCCACGGTGTGCCTCTGGCGGTCTTTCGTTGTGCAGGAGTAACGAGCGCCTGCGCCAACGATTTAGCCGTGTGGCGGGTAATTTTTCGGTGCGCTGCTACGTCCCGTAGGGATGTTCGAGTCACATTGTTCACCCAAGGAACCCTCATGGCACTGCACCCTGATCTGGCGGCATTTCTGGAATTGGTCGAGTTTGGCCGGCTGACGGGCAGGAGCCTGCCCATGCACGCGATGGACGTGGCCCAGGCCCGCGCCGAGTTCGCCGGCAGCTCGCAGGTGCTCGACCCGAGCCCGCCGGGCAATGTCACGGTCAGCGAACTGCAGGTTACCGCGCGCGATGGCGCCCGCCTGGGCGCGCGCTTGTATCGCCAAGGCGAGGCCAGCGCTGCCTTGCAGCCGGTGATTTTCTACCTGCACGGGGGCGGCTATGTGGTTGGCAGCCTCGACTCGCACGATTCGGTTTGCCGCCGCCTGGCGGCCTTGGGCGAATTTGCGGTGCTGGCGGCGGATTACCGGCTGGCACCGGAACAGCAGTTTCCGGTGGCCTTGCACGACGTGCTGGATGTCGCCAACTGGCTGGCCGAACAGGCAGCGACGCTGGGCCTGGATAACCGCCGGGTGGTGTTGGCGGGGGACAGCGTGGGCGCCAGCCTGGCGGCAGTGCTGGCCATCACGGCGGTCGAGCAACCCGAAGCACTGGCGTTCAAGCCGCTAGGGCAGCTGCTGTTCTACCCGGTGACCGATATTTCCTGCCAACGGGCTTCGCACCGCGAGCATGCCGAGGGCTATCTGCTGGAGACGCCCACGCTGGAGTGGTTCTACCAGCACTATGCGCCGCAGCCTGAGCAGCGGCTGGACTGGCGGGTATCGCCGTTGCTGTCGACGCTGCGTACACCGCTGGCACCGGCTTACCTGTTCGTGGCCGAGTACGACCCGTTGCATGATGAAGGCATCGCGTATCGTGACTGGTTGCTGGCAGGGGGCACGGCGGTGACCTTTGCGCGGGTTGAGGGGGTGACCCATGACTTTTTGCGCATGTCGGGGATTGTGGGGCAGGTGGATGGGATTTACCGGGATGTCGGCGAGTGGTTGCAGCAGGTTGGCGGCCAGTTCTGACTTGAGATTACCGGGGGCCGCAAAGCGGCCCCCAGGGCCTCACCCGCGAACGCGCTTCTTCAATGCCTCCACCAACCGTTCGATCTCGCCCTCGGTGTTCAGCAACCCAGGCGCCGTGCGCACCACTGGTCCCGCATCCCGCGATACCGCATCCACCACAATGCGCTGGCTGTTAAGGTGCTTGGCCACCTCGTCGGCATCCTGCCCCTTGACCCGGAAAAAGCTGAACCCCGCCGAGTAGAGGGCGCTGCGCGGTGTCACCAGCTCGATCCCCGGCAGTGCCTCCAGGCGCTGCTTGAGGAAATCATTGAGCCCATGGATACGCGCCTGCACAGCCGCCTTGCCCAGCTGCAGGTGCAGCTCGAACGCCTTGCCCAGTGCCCAGCGGTGCTCGAACGCGTGGTAGCCGCCTGGAGTCATTATCGTGGCGAAATCTTCATTTTCCGAGAAACTGGCGATGGTCGGCGTCAGCTGTTTCAGTTCGGTGGATGCCGCGCAGATAATCCCGGTCCCTCGCGGCCCGAACATCCATTTGTGAGTGCCGGCAATGAAGTAGTCGCAGTTGAAGTCGGCAAAGCGCACGTCTTCGACACCAAAACCGTGCACGCCATCGATCACATAAATAATCTGGTCGTTCTCGTCGCGCTGGCGATTGACCTCGCGCACCAGCTTGCCGATCTCGCCCACAGGCAGCTTCACGCCGCTGCCCGAATGCACCCAGGTCATGCCCAATACCCGGGTTTTCGGCCCGATCGCGGCTGAGATCGTGGTCAGTACCTGGTCGGTACTGACCTTGGCGGGGTCTTCGAACAGGCGCAGGCGTCGCACTGGGGTGCCGTCGCGCGTGGTGCGAAAACCCATGGTATGGCGCGCCGCCGAATGCTCGTGCACGGTGGTGAGAATTTCCTGCCCTGGCGCAATCTTCAGCCCGCCATAGATCAGCCCCAGGCCCTCGGTGGTGCTGCCGGTCAGGGCGATTTGCCTTGGGGTGACTTCAAGATAGCGCGCTGCCCATTCACGCACGGCGGCTTCGTGCTTCCATTCCGACTGACTGTCCCAGTCCACCATGCGTGCCGGCTGGCGGTCGAACTGGGCGCGCAGGGCCTCGATCGCTTCGCGCACGGGCCTTGGGTGCGAGGTGATCAGGAAGTTGGCGAAGTGGGCGTAGGCCGGGTCCAGCTCGAAAAGCCCGCGAAACGCGGACCAGTCATCGGTCGAAACGGGTTTGGCAGGTGTCGCGTGGGCGGCGGGCAGCAACGGGCCGGGGCCGGTCAGTGGCAGTGCGGCTGCCAGCAGGCCAGCCTGCTTGAGGAAGGTTCGACGGTCGTTCATCACGGTGCTCGAAAATGTCAGGGAGACGAAGTGGCAACAGGCTGCGCGGCGCGCTGTACCTGCTCCCACACGCGCAGGAAGTTGCCGCCCCAGAGCTTGGCAATATCGGCTTCGGAGTAGCCGCGGCTGATCAGCTCGGCGGTGACGTTGCGTGCTTCACTCGCGTTCTGCCAGCCATCGATGCCGCCACCTTCGTTGAAGTCCGAACTGAGGCCGACATGGTCGATGCCAACCTTGCGCACGGTGTAGTCGATGGCATCGCCATAGTCCTTGAGCGTTGCGGGTGGTTCTTCGTCGAGAATGCCGTACAGTTCGTTGGCGTACTGCCCGACTTTCTGCTCGGGCCAACCGGCGATCACCGGGTCACCGGGCATCAACGCGTAGTTGAGGTTGGCCAGCGGCGGAAGGTCGTAGCGGGCGCGCAGGGCGTTGAGTTTGTCCTGGGTCTTGCTGCTCAGCGGCTTGAGGTAGGTGGAGAAGGCCACCAACTGGATCACCCCGCCGCTGTCCTTGATCAACTGCAGCTCTTTGTCGGAGAGGTTGCGGTTAATGTCGACCATGGCCCGTGGCGCCGAGTGCGAGGCTACCAGCGGCGCGCGGCTGAGGGCGGCCACCTGGGCCAGCGCCTTGCTCGACATCTGTGACACGTCGATGATCACGCCCAGGTCATTCAGCCGTTGCACGGCGCGCTTGCCGGTCTGTGACAAGCCTTCCAGCGCATCGACGGTGTCATTGAAGAACGGCAGCGGGCGCGAAGAGTCGGCCCAGCTGTTGTTGCCCACGTAGCTGAAGCCGAACATGCGCACGCCGCGCGCGGCCCAGCGGTCGAGCTGGTCGATGTCGTCACCCAGTGCATAGGCGTTGAGCATGCTGAGAAACACCGCAAACTTGCCTTCGCCGTGCAGGCGCCGCATGTCTTGCGAGGTATAGGCAATACCGACCTGCTGCGGAAAGTCGCGGACCATCGCGGCGATGGCGTTGTAGCGCACTTCCTGGGTGTGCCGGGCGGCCTCGACGAAGCCTGGAGTAGGGCGGTGCGGGCCATCATTGCCGGTCCAGGATTCAGGCCAGGCAAAGATGGTCAGGGCAGCGCCAGACAAGCGCCCGCGTGCGGCCTTGGTCAGGTCGAAGCGGCCATCGCCATCCTGGTCGGCCTCGCTGCCTTCGGTGCCGAAGGTCAGCGGCAGGGTGATATGGCTGTCGAACGAGAGGATGCGTTCCTGCAGGTCGTTGGCCTGGCGGGTCACCTCGCGAGAATAGCCGGCTGGGGTGGCGAAATAGTGCCAGGCGGCAAGCCCGGCGCCGGCGGCAACCGCCGCGGCCAGGCTGATAAACAGGGCTTTCTTCCAGCGTGGAGTCGTCATCTTGGTCTCAGTTGGTTCACCGTCGAGGGATGGGCACAGAGGCCGCCGCTACCTGCAGTGAACGAGCTCGCCAGGCAAAAATTTAGCCAGTGCCAGCAGCCGCGCGCCGCTAAATTTCGCCGACCGTGCAACGTTCTAGCCTTGGACGGGCCGTGCTCCATGGCCGCAATGAATGCACAGGTATGCAATGACGATTTCCCGACGCGGTTTCATCGCCGGCGTGGCATTGACGGGTGTGGTGGTGCCGGGTGCGCTGGGGGCACTGTATGTGCAGCGCCAGCGGGAGGAAGCCGAGGCGTTCCCGGAAACCCCTGGCGAGGCCGTGGTCGAGCTGGCCGATACCCCTTTGCAGCAGTTGGGCGACAGCTTGCGCGGTATCTGGCGCTGGACCCTGCAGGGCAAGGATGCGGGGCTGGATGGCCTTCCGGCAGGCGAACTGGAGTTGTTTCTGGATGTAGCCGCTAGTGGTCGTGCGCTGCGCGGTTACCTGGACACCCCCGAACGCCTGCGCGGGGCCGAGGAGCCGCGCTACCGGGTGGTCGGCGACCTGCTGGCGGACAAACCGGGCACCTTGCGCTGGCGGCTGTTTTCAAACCAGGCGCACTATGAGTGCGATATCGTGCTCGATGAAGTCTGGGGCCGCTTCGGCAATGCCGGGCCGGCCACCCTCAATGGGCGCATCGCGCGCATGGACCGTGCGCTGACCTTGCCGGTTGAGGACAACCACTTCCTGGCCCTGAAGCGCACCTTCCCCGAAGCGCGCGAACGTACCCCGCTGAACCCGCAACTGCTGGCTTGGCTGATCGCCCCGGAGCATCGCCTGTTCCATCAGTTGTGGCACTCCTCGCGGGACAAATGGCACAAGCTGGACAAGAGCAAGCAAGGTGCCTTGCGTGGCCTGGGCTGGCAGCCGGGGCCGCGTGACCGCGAGCGTGATGCACGCGGCCGGCACAAGGACCGCAACGGCTCGGGCGAGGACTTCTTCTTCATGCACCGGCACATGCTTGGCAGCGCCCGTGCCCTGCAAGACCTGCCTTCCTGGCCGCGCTTCCCATTGCCGCAACCGGAGCTGGAGCGTGACCGCGCAGGGTTTGCCCGCTACTTCGACAACCACGACGGCAACGCCCTGCCACCCACCTGGCTGGCCAGTGGCGACGAGGAGTACACCCAGTGGGTGCGCGACATCAAGACCCCGGACACCTTTCACGGTAACTTCCAGGTCTGGGAATCGCGCTACACCGACCCCCAGTACCTGAGCACCCTGACCTTGGGCCAGTTCGGCTCGGAGGTTGAGCTGGGCCTGCACGACTGGTTGCACATGCGCTGGGCGTCGGTGCCGCGCGACCCTTCCAACGGCATGCCGGTGCCGACGGCGCGCACGCCGGACGATTTTGCCGAACGCTGGTTCACGGCGGACAACGACTTCCTCGGGGACCCGTTTTCTTCCCATGTGAATCCGGTGTTCTGGCATTTTCACGGCTGGATCGATGACCGCATCGAGGACTGGTTCCGTGCCCATGAGCGGTTGCACCCGGGTGAGGTGCGGCGCCTTGAAGTCAACGGCGTGCCGTGGTTTGCGCCGGGGCGCTGGGTCGAGGTGGCGGACCCTTGGCTGGGGCCGGACACCCATGGCTGCTCGACGGTGCCGGGGCTGCGGCCTGGGCGTAGCGTGGAGATGGACCCGGAGACCATGAAGCTGGCGCTGCGCATCATCTACAGCGATGAAGACCTGTTCGACAAGCTGCGGCCCAAGGTGCCGCAGCGGCCGTGGTATGCGCGTAACCTCAAGGTGGCAAAGCGTTCGGGCTGACTGGGGGCGCGTTGCGCCCCAATCGCGACGCAAGGCCGCTCCCACAGATTGGACTGCGCAGCAGCCCCAGAAGGCGACCCGGCCTAACGTTCGAGTTGCCAGCCTCCCCCTAACGCTTTGTACAACGCCACACTGCCCTGCAGCCGGGCCAAACGCAGTCGCGCCTGCTGGTCCTGGGCCACATACAACGTGCGTTGGGTCTCCAGTACGCTCAACAAGGTTTCGGCACCCGCGCCATAGCGCTGCTGTGCCAGGTCGAACGCCAACCGCGCCTGCTGCACTTCCTCGTCCTGCCATTGTCGCTGACGGTCCACGCCCTGGATTGCATTGAGCGCTTTTTCGACATCGGCAAAACCCGCCAGGATGCTGCTGCGATAGGTCTCCAGCAACTCAGCCTGTTCAGCCTCGGCCAGTTCACGCGCTGCGCGTAGCCGGCCGTTGTTGAAGATTGGCGCGACCAGGCCACTGGTGAGGGTGTAGTAGGAGCTGTCCAACAAGTGGGCAAAGGTATTGGAGCCAGCACCCAGGTTGGCCCCCAAGGTCAGCTTGGGCAGCATGGCGGCGCGGGCGACCTGCACATTGGCACTGGCGGCCGCCAACCGCGCTTCTGCGGCGGCAATGTCTGGGCGTCGGGTGAGCAGTTCGCTGGGTACACCACTACCAATGGCTGGCCATTGCAGGGCATCGATCGCTTCCTGGCTGTTGGGCAGTGACTGCACCGGGTCGCCAAGCAGGGTTGCCAGGGTGACGCGGCTGTCTTGCCACTGCTGTTCCAGCAACGGCAGCTGGCGTTGCTGGGTGGCCACCAGGCTGCGCTGCTGGGCCAGTTCCAGGCGCGTGGCGGAGCCGCTGCGCTGGCGTGCCTCGACCAGGCCCAGCACGTCCTGGGCGTTGCGCAGGTTGAGGCGGGCGATACGCAACTGCTCCTGCAGGGCCAGGCCCTGCAGGTAGCTGTCGGCGACCGCGCTGACCAGCGTCAGCTCCACGGTCTGGCGGTCGAAGCGGCTGGCGTCGAGGCTACGCAGGGCATTGTCGCGGGTTGCGCGTAGGCCGCCCCAGAAGTCGATTTCGTAGCTGGCGCTGAGCTGGGCGTCGAACGAAGTGCTGGTGCGCTCGCTGCGGCTGACATCAAGCTGGTCATTGCCGTCGCCATGCAACAGGCGCTGGCGGCTGCCGTTCAGGCCCAACTGCACTTCTGGCAGCAAGGGGGCGCCGGCCATGACCGCGCGGGCCTGGGCCTGGCGCACCCGTGCGGTGGCGCCGGCCAGGTCGTGGGCGTTGTCCAGGGCATGCTGTACCAGGCGGTCCAGTTCACGGCTGGCAAAGGCGTGCCACCACTGTACCGTCGGTAGATGTGCCGACGGCGCTGGGGCGTCACCTTGCCAGGCGAGTGGTGCGACGATGCCGCTGGAGGGGGTGGGTGGCGTGCTGCAGGCGGCGAGGGTTGCACACAAGGGCAGGCACAACGTCAACAGGCTGATGCGGCTAGGCAATGTCATGGGTTATTCGCTGGTAAGGGCTTTGACCGGGTCGAGGCGGGCGGCCTTGCGTGCTGGCATGAAGCCGAACACGATGCCGGTGACAACGGCGCAGGCGAACGCGCCAAGCATGGCGGGCAGGGCAAAGGCGATTGCTACGTCGGCCAGCATCAGGCCTCCGCCGATGGCCAGGGCCAGAACGATGCCGGCCAGGCCGCCGACCATCGACAGCATCACCGCCTCGCTGAGGAACTGGCGCAGGATGTCGCGCTGGCGCGCGCCGGTGGCCATGCGGATGCCGATTTCGCGTGTACGCTCGCGTACGGTCATCAGCATGATGTTCATCACACCGATGCCGCCTACCAGCAGCGAGATGGCGGCGATCGCGCCCAGCATCAGCGACAGGCTGTTCTGCGTGCGCGCTTCGGCCTGGATCAATGCGGCGTCGTTGGTCAGCTCGAAGTCCTGGCGGCCGTTGTGGCGTTGGCGCAGCAGTTGGTCGATGGCGGCTTCGGCCTGGTTGACCCGGGTGGAGTCGAGGGCGGCGACGGCGATGTAGTCCGGGTCGCGCTGGCCGAACAGGCGGATCGCGGCCGCCGAGTAGGGCACGGCGATGCGCCCGTCGCTGTCCTGGTCGCCGGAGCTTGCGCCTTTGCCTGCGAGGATACCGATCACCTGGAACGGCACATTGCCGATCAGAATGTACTGCCCCAGCGGATCGCGGCCAGGGTCGAGCATTTTCTCTCGGACTTTTTGGCCGATCACCGCCACGGCAGCCGCATTGGCCTCGTCGGCTTCGCTGTAGAAGCTG